>JASLKI010000138.1 GCA_030747575.1 Verrucomicrobiota bacterium
CGTCGCCGAACTGAACGGCAATGGAGCCCGCACCGAGGGATACCAATCGACCGCAGACGCTCTCCAAGCTCACAGCGACCTAGATGCAGTCTTCGCGATCAACGATCCGTCCGCGCTGGGGGCCTATACTGCCATCGAGGAAGCCAAGAAACAGGATCAAATCAAGATCATTGGTTTTGACGGTCAGTTGGACGGTAAACAGGGCATCAAGGACGGCAAAATTTTCGCCGATCCGATCCAACATCCGGACAAGATGGGGCAGCAGATTGTCCAGAACATCATCAGGTATCTCGCAGGTGAGGAGTACGAAAAGGATGCCCTCATTCCGGCTACGCTGTACGATAAAGCCGCGGCTGATCAGGATCCTGAGCTGAACTAACCCAACTGCATGCCCCCAACGCCTGACCTGCCTAGCGGAACACCGCTGCTTCGTATGCGCGGCATTCGAAAGTCGTTCCCCGGAGTCAAGGCGCTCAAGGGGGTCGACCTCACACTGCAAGCTGGTGAGGTGTTGGCGTTGCTCGGTGAAAATGGCGCTGGCAAAAGCACATTGATCAAGATACTCGGTGGCGCACATCAAACGGATGAAGGCACGATTGAGATCAGCGGCCAACCAGCCAGCGTTGCCACGCCCCAGTTATCGCAGGCGTCCGGTATCGGCATCATTTATCAGGAGTTCAACCTTGTTCCTTACCTGACCGCACGAGAAAACATTTTCCTCGGACAGGAACCCGGCCGAATCAGTTTTATCCCCAAACGCAAAGAATCAGCCAAGGCAAGGGATCTGTTTGAGCGTATTGGCGTCGATATCCCGATCGAAGCCGAATGCCGCCAACTTAGCGTCGCCCAGCAACAGATCGTCGAGATCGCCAAGACACTCGCCCAGAATGCCCGGATCATCGTCATGGACGAACCCAGCGCTGCCCTTTCACCCCGCGAGACCAAAGGACTTTTCAGGGTTATTGATGAACTCAAGTCAAACGGCATCGGCATCATCTACATCAGTCATCGGCTGGATGAAATTTTCGAGGTTGCCGACCGTGTGACCATCCTGCGAGACGGCGAGCACATTGATACCCGGCCAATTACCAACCTCACTCGCGAGAAAATGATCGAATTAATGGTCGGCCGCAGCCTCGAGAAAGAATTCCCCAAGCGCGAAGCAACGCTTGGCCAAGGGAGATTCGAAGTCACCAACCTTCGACGCGGCTCCCGAGTGCGCGGGGTTTCGTTCAATATCCGAGCCGGCGAGGTGCTCGGTCTCACCGGTCTTGTGGGTGCCGGTCGCACCGAGACTGCCCGACTGCTATTCGGTGCCGACCGTCCTGAACAGGGCATCATCCGCCTCGACGGCAAACCGCTTAAAATCAAGTCACCGCGCGACGCCATCCGGCAGGGCATCTGTCTGCTCACCGAGGATCGCAAGGCTCACGGCCTGGTGCTTGGCCAGACCGCCCGTGAAAACTTCGGACTGCCCAACCTGAGCCAGTTTTCCTCGCTAGGCTTTATCCGCCAACGGGATGAATCACGGGAGTTCCTTCGTTACGTCGATCAAATCCAAATCAAGATCGCCGACCCCGAACAAATCACAGGCACCCTATCCGGCGGCAACCAACAAAAAGTCGTCCTCGCCAAATGGCTACAGCGTAATGCCGAGGTGATCATCTTTGACGAACCCACTCGGGGCATCGACGTTGGCGCCAAGTACGAAATCTACCAACTTATCAACCAACTCGCTGAACAAGGCAAAGCCATTCTCATGATCAGTTCGGAGCTACCCGAAATCCTCGGCGTGAGCGACCGCGTTCTCGTCATGAACGAAGGCCATATTTCCGGCGAAATCACCGATATCGCCAACGCGACGCAGGAAGACATCATGAAACTCGCAACTAAACGCGAAACGCTAGCCGCTTGAAAAAAAACGATTACACAAAACTTTTGTTCGATTACGGAACCCTGCTCGTACTTGCCCTGCTGTGCGGTTGGTTTAGTTACGTCACGATTGAAGAACAATCGCCGACAAGCGCCGACACCGCCCAGCGCTTGGCCAAGCGCATTTCTGGCGAACTTTCATCAGGCTCAATCGTTATCGTCCTTACTCGCCAAGGCGGGGATGGGGAAAGCTTTGCCGCCGCACTGAAAGAAAATTTAACCAAAGCCAAGTTAAACGTGTTTCAAACCGTCGTCGGTCAACCGGCCGACGCGCGAAAAGCATTGCTTAAATACGGAGCAACAGGAAACAAACTTGCCGGAATCACCGCCGACAAACACATGGCTAACTTCTGCAATGCCAACCTGGCCAAGCTCGCCGTGACGCACCCCAGCCTGGCCAAAGTAAAGGTCTATCAACCGCAAACTTATCGTTGGCCGAACTTTCTGAAGAAAGAAAACCTGTTAAATGTGATGAAACAAATTTCCGTGGTCGCCATCATCGCCATCGGGATGACCATGGTCATTATTACGGCAGGTATCGACCTGTCGGTAGGCAGTCTGATCGCTTTTTCCGGAGTCATCACGGCTTTGACCATCCAATCACTGGGTGGCGACGCACCGACCACCGGACACCTCTGGCTCGGGGCCTTGGCCGGGATACTCGTCTGCAGCTTGGCCGGCTTTTTCACCGGTGGACTAGTCACCCTGTTCCGTATCCCCGCTTTCATTGCCACGCTCGGCATTATGTTCATCGCCAAGGGCTTGGCTTTCATTTTTTCCGACTCAGCCCCAATCCCCGTTGCCAACGAGGCGTTCGGCTGGCTGGGACGCGGACGCGATTTTTTTGGCCTGCCCAACAGCGTGACCCTCATGCTGATCCTGTTTGCCATGGCCCATGTGCTTATGACGCGCACCTCTATCGGCCGCTACATCTACGCCGTCGGGGGTAACCCGGAAGCCGCTCGCCTCTCCGGCGTACCGGTGAAATGGGTGCTGCTCTTCGTGTACACGCTCACCGGATTGCTGGCCGGCTTGGGCGGCGTGATGGAGGCGTCCCTCCATACCACCGGCGACCCCAAGTCCGGCGAACTCGTTGAGTTAAAAGTCATCGCCGCGGTTGTCGTTGGGGGAACCAGCTTGGCCGGTGGCCAGGGGAGAATTACAGGAACACTCATCGGCGCATTCATCATCGCCGTCATCAACAACGGGATGAATCTCACCGGCGTGGAGTCCCACATGCAAAAAGTCATTTACGGCTCAGTCATCCTCGTAGCCGTACTGATCGACCGACTAAAAATCCATCTCCTTAAGTTAAAGAAAGCCTAAACAGCCACCGCCCATCCTGCCCACCGATGTTACCCCCCCGTCAACAATCAGTTGGTTTGTTTAAATGGTTAGCCCTAGGAACTGACGAAGGTCTTGATGAAGGCTTCCTCGGACTCGATGTCGCCGATGAGCACCAGCTCGTCACCCTTCTGTAGCACTTCACTCGGCTCGAAGTGGACCAGGTGGACGTCGCGTCCATCAACTTCACGCTGAATAGAGATCAGACTGCAGCCGGTGCGCCCACGAACCTCGGATTCAACCAACGACTTGTTCTCAAGACTCGGTGGCAGCTCGATTCGGAAAACATTCAATCCCTCAGCAACCATCAGGATGTCGCTGTGCTTGAGCAGATTGAAGATAATGTTCGCCCCCATAGAGGCGTAGGACGCAACAAAATCGGCTCCGGCACGGTGAAGCGTACCGACGTTGCGCTCCGAGTTGGCCCGACTGATGATCTGGGTTTCCGGGCAGAGTTTGCGGCAGTAAATGGTGAGATAGATATTGGTGTCGTCCTGGCCGGTGGTGATTATGACCGTGGAGGCTTCGCTTATTTTGGCTTCCTCAAGCACCTCGAGCCGGGCAGCACTGCCCTGCACGTAGTACTTGTCATTGCGAATGCGGCTCGGCAGTTCCTCGACAATCTTGTAATTGAGTCCACGCTTGGCCAGGGCGCGCGCGGTGGCTCTCCCCACGCGACCGCCGCCGATGATGACCACATGGGATTCCTCGATATGGTAGATACAGAACACCGCGTTGTAGTTCTGAATCATTTCCTTGGAACCCGCGAGCACCAGAACCGTACTTTCGCTAATCTTGGTTTCCGGGCCGGCACCTTTGTACTCACCGCGATCCCAGACTCCGACCACACTGGTATTGGTCATTTCCCGGAAGTTGCACTCGGCCAACGTCTTGCCGACGAGCGGCGTACCCATGACCATGGCCTCGGCGATAAGCAACTCGTCGAAATGCCCGATCACATGTGCCATGGCATCATTACCTATGGTGCGGCGAGAGAGGAATTGCCCCATCATTTCGCCCAGGCGAATGACATTTTTGCTCCCGGCAAGTTCCAGGATATCAATGGACGCCTCGGACTTGGCCAACGTTACCACCCTAAGCTTGTTATCCACCAACTCGCGTACAGTAAAGGCGATGTGGGCGTTGGCCTCGTCCTTGCCGGTGGCCACGACCATCGCCGATTGCTCGACGCGGACATTGCGATAGGCCTCCGGATCGTCCGAGTCGCCCACCGCCACCGCAAAGCCCTGGTCATGCAACCGCAGCGCCTCGTCCTTGTCGCCAACCAGCAGCACGTACGGGTTTGTATACTGCTCCAGCTTGTGAATGAGCGCCCGACTGACTGGATCAAAATTCGTTATGATGACATGCCCTCGGGTATCCTCCGGCAGAGTCCGCGGAGTACGGGTCGCATTTTGTGCTTCCATCCATGGCTCGTAGGCAAAGCGAATGAATGCAAAAGGGAGAATAACGAACATCGAGAGCATACCGAAAAGCATCACTCCCAATGAATAAGACTTGCCCAACGGTGAGCTAAAAGTGATATCCCCGTAACCGAGGGTGGACATGGTGACCATGGTCCAATAAAAGCCGTCGTACCATTTGATCTCGTTATTATTAT
The DNA here is from genome assembly GCA_030747575.1 of Verrucomicrobiota bacterium. GTDB lineage: Bacteria > Verrucomicrobiota > Verrucomicrobiia > Limisphaerales > UBA1096 > UBA1096. The sequence goes on from JASLKI010000138.1 coordinate 4,898, forward strand.
TGTCATTTACCATCTTCTCATGTGCTGCGATCCAATGAAACACAACACTTGAGATTAGGATGAAGACCAAAACTATTAGGACCAAACTGATCAACTGGCGGACATTGCGCCGGCCCGACGACTTGCCGTTGGCCAACGTGAAGATGGCTGTGGGGAGGACTTTCATCGAGTGAATTTTACTCCGTGCCGCATACGAAGTTGAAGCGACCGCCCGAGACAGGCATAAGGGATCGAGCCGAAAGATGGGGATGATGCGTGGATTTTCATTGGGACGCCGGGTTCGCTGGCAACACGGCAGACGGACGAACAACCCAAGGCTGCCCATCCTAAACCCTGGTGCAATGTCTCAAATTGACTCAACTTATTTCATGGCCTTTGGCCAAGTGCCGAACCCAAGTTGCTCGACAGGGGCTATCCAACCCATTCGATAGTCGTTTGAAAAGAAGAATTTTTCATGGCAAGCGCTTGGCCAAACGGAAGGTTTTGGCTTAGATGGGGCCGGGCCTGACAAGAGTCCACGCACCCATCGCCATGAAATCCCGCCCCAGGCCTGGCCTAGCCACCGAAACTCGCTTCGTCGTTGAGACCAAACACATCATCGACTTCGGCGTGAACGGCATGCCAACGGTCCTTGCGACCCCCTGGCTAATCTGGTTCATGGAGCACACCGCCCGCGAGGCCATGCTCCCCCATCTCGAACCGACAGAGAGTACCGTTGGAATCCTAGTTGATATTGAGCACCTCGCCCCTACCCCGCTTGGCCATGCAGTTAAATGCCGTGCCCAAGTGCTGAGTTCTGAAGGTAGCCAGTTCCTGTTCAAGCTCGAGGCATTTGATGAACTGGAAAAGATCGCAAACGGGCTTCACAAGTTGAGCGTCATCGACAAGGCTAGGTTCGCTAGACGCGTCGCCGGCAAAACCAAACCGGAGTAAACCTAAGCCATGTTAGCCAACATCCATTGCGCCGCCGTCCAGGGAATTGCGGCACACGCGGTCGAGGTCGAGGTCAACGACGGCTACGGAGAGACGCTTGTCATCATCGTCGGCCTGCCGGACGCCGCCGTGCGCGAGTCGCGCGACCGCGTCACCACCGCCCTCACCAACTCCGGCTTCAAGATGCCACTGGGCCGCATTACCATCAACCTCGCCCCTGCCGATATCCGCAAGGAAGGCCCAAGCTTCGATCTTCCGATTGGCATCGGTATGCTCGCCGCCAGCGAGCAACTCAAGTCCACCCAACTCGAGCGCATCCTGATGGTCGGAGAACTCGCGCTGACCGGTGCCGTGCGGCGCGTGAAAGGCGTGCTGTCCATCGCCCTCAAAGCACGCGCCATCGGCATGGACGGCATCATGGTACCAAGCGATAACGCCGCCGAGGCCGCCGTCGTCGATGGACTGAAAGTTTACCCCGTCGCGAATCTTCGCGAGGCCGCCGCGTTTCTCGAAGGCCGTGAGACGATCGAACCCAAGCAGGTCGATCTCGCCAAGTTGTTCGCCGTGCAGGACATCGACGGCCCGGACTTCGCCGACGTGAAAGGACAGGAGTCGGTCAAGCGCGCGCTCGAGATCGCCGCCGCCGGTGGCCACAACGTGCTGATGATCGGCCCGCCCGGCACCGGCAAGTCGATGTTGGCCAAGCGGCTCCCTGGTATTCTACCGCCGCTGATGCTCGAGGAGGCGCTAGAAGTTACCCGCGTTCACAGCATCGTAGGCCAACTGCAACCCGGCCAGGCGCTGGTCACGCAGCGACCCTTCCGCAAGCCGCACCACACCGTCAGCGACGCTGGCCTGCTCGGCGGCAACATCAACCCGACGCCAGGCGAAATCTCGCTGGCACACAACGGTGTGCTGTTCCTCGACGAACTGCCAGAATTCAAGCGTAACGTCCTCGAGACCCTGCGCCAACCGCTCGAGGAGGGCAACGTAACGATCTCTCGTGCCGCCGGCTCGATGACTTTTCCCTCGGCATTCATGCTCGTCGCGGCAATGAACCCCACACCGGACGGCAAAATGCCAGGAGAGTCGAGCAGCTCACCACGAGAGATTCAAAACTACCTCGCCCGGATCAGCGGCCCATTGCTCGACCGTATCGACTTGCACGTCGAGGTGCCGCAGGTGAAATTCCAGGAAATCACTGCCAAGCGCGACGGGGAACCGTCGGCGAGCATCCGCGAGCGTGTCATCGCCGCGCGGCAGCTTCAGGAGCAGCGCTTCAACGGAAAAGCCCGCGTCAGCTGCAACGCCCGCATGGAGGTCCGCGACATCAAGCAGCACTGTCAACTCGGCGACGAGCCGAAGACCCTGCTTCGAATGGCGATGAACGAGTTGGACTTGAGCGCCCGGGCGTACGACCGAATCTTGAAAGTTAGCCGAACCATCGCCGATCTAGCTGCCGCCGACAGCATCAACTCGGAACACATCTCCGAGACCCTCCAATACCGAACCCTCGACCGCCAACTCTGGGGCTAGCCAAAGAAAGCCAACTCACCACGAAGAACTCAAAGTTCAAGAAGAATCAAATCTCATCTCTTCGTGCCATTTGTGGTTAAAAAAACGAGCACCGAGAACTGAACACCCAAAACTGATCTTAGGCGATGAGGTCGTGGATGACTTTGCCGTGGACGTCGGTCAGGCGGAAGTCGCGGCCGGCTTGACGGAAGGTGAATTTTTCGTGGTCGAACCCCAGCATCGCCAGCATCGTAGCGTGCAGGTCGTGCACGTGCATCCGGTTTACCTCCGCTCGAAAACCAAACTCATCCGTCGCCCCGTAAACGCTGCCGCCCTTCGCACCACCGCCGGCCATCCACATGGTAAAGCCATGGTGGTTGTGATCGCGGCCGTTGATCTTCCCGGCGTTCGAACCGGGCGTCGGCAACTCGACGGTCGGCGTCCGGCCAAACTCCCCACCCCAAAGCACGAGCGTCTCGTCGAGCAATCCGCGCTGCTTGAGATCCTTTAGCAGCGCGCCGATCCCTTGGTCGCACTGCCCAGCCAAGCGGCGATGGTTCACCTCGATGTCATCATGGTTGTCCCACGGCTGGCCGGAGCCGTGCCATACCTGAACAAACCGCACGCCGCGCTCAACCAAGCGCCGCGCGATCAGCAACTGCCTAGCCTGTGTTCCTTCGCCGTACAACTCGCGGATGTGTTTCGGTTCGCGATTCACGTCGAATGCATCGGTCGCGTCCATCTGCATCCGGTACGCCAACTCGAACGACTGAATGCGCGCCTCGAGTTGCGCGTCCTTCTGTCGCCTTGCCGCATGCCGGCGATTGAGTGTCTGGATGAAATCGAGTTGCCGCCGCTGCTCGGCGAGGGAGAGTCCGCGATTCTTGATGTGCTCGATCAGTTTTTCGACCGCCGTGTGGCG
>JASLKI010000139.1 GCA_030747575.1 Verrucomicrobiota bacterium
AAACAGCCGTTTGTAGGTCTTTGTATCATCCCAAGAACAAACTGCCACTAAATGCTCAGCCTTTCAACAGCTTGGCCAATGTTTCGCCGACAACCTGCGGGTTGGCCTTGCCTCGGCTGGCTTTCATCACCTGTCCCTTGAGGAAGTTAACGGCGTTCTCTTTGCCTTTCCGATAGTCATCCGCAGGGCCGGGGTTGGAATCGATCGCATCCTGGCACCACTTGTCTAGTTCACCGCTTTCGTTGACCTGCGCCAGCCCCTTCGACTCGACGATCGCCACCGGCGAACCGCCGTTCTCAAACAACTCCGCAAACACCTCCTGCCCTCCCTTGCTGCTTATGGTGCCAGCATCGATGATCCCAACCAACTCCCGGATCGCTATCGGCTCAAACTTCAGCTCGTCAACCGTCGTGCCGGTCTCGATGAGGCGCGCCTGCAGATTGTTGATCACCCAGTTAGCGATGGCCTTGGCATTTTTCGCCCCCTCGACGGCTTTCTCGAAAAAACCCCCGAGCGGCACGTTGCCGACGAATACATCTGCGTCCTGAGCAGGGATGCCGTAATTGGTCATGAAGCGCTGCTTGCGGGCGAGTGGCAACTCGACAATGTGCGAGCGCACCTCCATCAGCCATGCCTCGTTCGGCTTGAGCGGCATGATGTCCGGCTCGGGAAAATAACGGTAGTCGTGTGCGTGCTCCTTGGTGCGCATGCTCTCGGTGATGCCGGCGACGTCATCCCACCGGCGAGTTTCCTGCACAAGCGTCCCGCCGCTCTCGAGCGTCGAGATCTGCCGCGGCACCTCGTAGTTGATCGCACGCCGGACGCCGCTGAAGGTGTTCATGTTTTTGATCTCTACCTTCACGCCGAGCTTCTCTTCGCCTTTAGGCCGCACGCTGATGTTCACATCGCAGCGCACCATACCCTTCTCCATGTCACAGTCGCTGATGCCGCCGTAAATCAAAATGTCCTTCAGCGCGTTGAGGTACTCGTACGCCATGTCGGCGCTGCGCAAGTCCGGCTCGGAAACGATCTCGAGCAGCGGCACGCCGGCGCGGTTGAAGTCCACTCCGCTGTGCTGGGCAAAGTGGTTGTTTTTGCCGACGTCCTCCTCGATGTGAGCACGGGTAATGCGCACGCGCTCGATGCCATCGCCGAACTCAAAGTCCAGGTGCCCGGTCGTTGTCGATGGGAAATCGAACTGCGTGATTTGATAGTCCTTGCAGACATCGGGATAAAAATAGTTTTTGCGGTCGAACTTGGCGAAGCGTGGCACCTCGCAGTTTAGCAAATAACCGGTGAGTGTCGTGAGTTGCAACGCGCGTTCATTGGGTACCGGTAATACGCCGGGCATTCCAAGGCAGACTGGACAGACGTTCGTGTTCGGCTCCGCGCCAAACTGGTTCGCGCAGCCACAAAACATCTTCGACTTCGTCTTGAGCTGACAATGGGTCTCGAGCCCGATGACCGTCTCGTATTCCATCAGAACGCCGCCCTTTCCGTATGCCACGGTGTGGCTTGTTCGTAGGCGTGGGCGATCTGCATCAACTCGCTCTCGCCAAATGGTTTACCAAGAAACTGAAGGCCAATAGGCAGCTTCGGTTTGCTCGTGAATCCGCACGGCAAACTGATGCCGCACGTGCCGGCCAAGTTGCATGAAATCGTAAAAATATCAGACAAATACATTTGCAACGGGTCGTCCATTTTCTCACCGGCCTTGAAAGCCGGAGCCGGCACGGTCGGCGTGATCAGCGCGTCAACCGTCTCGAACGCCTGCTCGAAGTCGCGCTTGATCAGCGTGCGCGCTTTTTGTGCCCGCAAATAATAAGCGTCGTAATAACCGCTGCTCAGCACGTATGTGCCGAGGATGATCCGCCGCTTGACCTCCTCGCCAAAGCCATGCCCGCGCGTGTTGCAGTAGAGCGAAAACGGGTCGTCGCCATCGACGCGATCGCCGTAGCGAATGCCGTCGAACCGCGCAAGGTTTGCGCTGGCCTCGGCGGTAGCCACGATGTAGTAGGTCGCCACGCCGTACTCGGTGTGCGGCATGCTGACCTCGTGAATCTCCGCGCCAAGCGACTCGCACTGTTTCACCGCCGCGTCGAACGCAGCACGCACTTCGGGGTCGATGCCGTCGATGAGAAATTCCCTCGGCAAGCCAAGCTTAGTTCCCTTCAAGTCGCCGCCGAGTTCGGCGACGTAATCCGGCACATCCGCCGGCACGCTGGTTGAGTCGTGCGGATCGTGGCCGGACATCGCGCCGAGCAACGTCGCCGAGTCACGCACATCCTTCGTCAACGGGCCGACTTGGTCGAGCGACGAGGCAAACGCCACCACGCCGAAGCGCGACACGCGCCCGTAAGTCGGCTTGAGGCCGACGCAGCCGCACAGCGCCGCCGGTTGGCGGATTGAGCCGCCGGTGTCGGTGCCGATACTGGCAAAACATTCCTGCGCCGCGACCGCTGCCGCGCAGCCGCCGCTCGAGCCGCCCGGCACGCGCTCCAAGTCCCACGGGTTATTGCTGCGCCCGAACGCCGAGTTCTCGGTCGAGCTGCCCATCGCGAACTCGTCCATGTTCAACCGGCCAAACAGCACCGCGCCGGCGTCGCGCAGTTTACGCACGACCGTGCCGTCGTACGGCGAACGGAAGTCGCCGAGGATTTTTGACGAGCAGTTGGCCGGCTGGCCCTTGGCACAAAACAAATCCTTCAACGAGATAGGCACGCCGAGCAGCGGTTGAGCAGCGTGAGTGTTGCCCTTGGCCAAGGCCGCGTCGGCAGCGTCCGCTTGGACAAGCGCGTCGTCGCGGTCGAGGCTCATGAAGGCGTTGACCTGCCCATCGACGGCGTCGATGCGGTCAAGGCATGACTGCATCGCATCTCGTGAGGAAACCTCCTTTGCCGCGAGCTTCGCCGTGAGGCCGGAGAGGGTGAGTTCGTGCAGCATCACTCGACGATCTTGGGCACGATGAATAAGCCGTTGGCCTGCTTGGGCGCGTTAGCCAAAGCGGCTTCCTGCGGGATCGACGGGCGCACCTCGTCATCGCGCAGGACGTTGGCCAATGGCACGGCGTGGGCCATCGGCTCAACGCCGGTGACGTCGAGTTCCTCGAGTTTTTTTACATAACCAAGAATGTCATCGAGTTGAGATCCAAGCCTTGCCTCCTCGTCAGGCGTCAGAGCGATTCGTGCCAGGTTGGCAACGTATTTGATGTCAAAATCGGTTTTGGCCATGGGATTGGTCGGGATTATTCCTCCTCGAAGTTGCGGTTGACCAGCTCTTCGAGCTCGTTGAGGGCGTTACTGGCGTCGCTGCCCTCGGCGGTCACGGTGAGTGTGGTACCGTGGCTTGCGGCCAGCATCATCAGGCCCATGATGCTTTTGCCGTTCACGCTTTCGCCCTCTTTTTCCACCATGATTTCACTAGCAAACTTGGTCGCGGTCTTGACAAACATCGACGCTGGGCGGGCGTGAAGACCGAGTTGGTTTTGCACAACCACGTCTTTGCTGACCACTGAATCGCTGTTTTTCTTTTTGCTCATCGGGTGAAAAAGCGGCGCATTCTTGCTTGGAGAGTCCGGTTTGGCCAACTTTTTTGCTATTTGATGCCAGAATAGGCTTTTCTGAATTGACGCTGGCCAGTTCTTGGGCAGCATTGACGGCCGTGCAAGGAGGCGCGTTTGGTTTGAACAAAAACGAGCTTCCTGTACTCCAACATCCATTATGATTCGTTCTCGAAATGATACTATGATGATGGCCGTGACGGCTGCGATTTTGGCCTGGCCCGGCTCGGTTCTTTCCCAAGCTGCCGAAAAGGCCCCCGCCAAAACGGTGGACATCGACGTTGTCGATTCCCTCGGAAAGCAGGCCGGGATGTACGGCAGCGAAATGATCGCCGAGAAAATGCCGGTGGCTGGCGTGCATGCCTCGACCATCGCGGAAATCGAGGGCGGCATTGTGACCGCCTGGTTTGGCGGGGCCGAGGAAGGCGCGTACGACGTGGTTATTTGGATGTCGCGCAACGAAGGCAACGGGTGGTCCGCGCCCAAGCCGGCCGCCAACGGAATCGACGAGGCCAAGCGCATCCAGTATCCGTGCTGGAACCCCGTGCTGTTCAAGCAGTCCAACGGTATGCTGCTGCTCTTTTACAAAGTTGGCCCCAATCCGAAGGTGTGGTGGGGCATGCTGCAAAGATCGAAGGACGACGGGTTGACATGGGACAAGCCGGTTCGCCTGCCGGCGGGCTACGTCGGCCCGGTGAAGAACAAGCCAATCGAGTTGGCCAACGGCACCCTGCTCTGCGGCTCAAGCCTCGAGGACGCCGGCTGGCGCGTGCAAATGGAGAGCTATGTGCAGAACCGGTACTGGAGCAAAAGCAAGCCACTCAACTCCCCGCTCGACTACGCCGCCATTCAGCCCACGCTGCTCGCCTACCCGGACGGGACAATCCAGACGCTGTGCCGCACCAAGTCCGGCCGCCTCACCGAGTGTTGGTCGCACGACGGCGGCAAAAAATGGAGCCGCATGAAACGCACCCAGCTTCCCAACCCCAATGCCGGGGCGGACGGCACCGTGCTAGCCGACGGCCGCGCGCTGCTTGTTTACAACCATACTCGGCGCGGCCGCTCGCCGCTGAATGTTTCCGTCTCAACGAACGGGAAAATATGGGAGGCCGCCCTCGTGCTGGAAAACCAGCCGGGCGAGTACTCGTACCCGGCAGTCATCCAGACGAGCGACGGCAACGTGCACGTGACCTACACGCACAACCGCACGAACATCAAACACGTCGTCATAGACCCGGCCAAGCTGGTCACCCAGCCGATCGTCGAGGGACAGTGGCCCCAGTAACCCCGCGCTTGGCCAAGCGCAGAAATCGTTCCAGCAAGCCGCAAAGTTGAGCCCCCGCGATGCCGGGAACTGGCACAACCTTGGCAAGTGCCATCAAGAGGCCAGACAAAATGAACGTGCTGTGGAGGCGTATGAAACGGCCTTGCCCAAGCGCTTGGTCTGAATCCCCTTTAATTCAAATGCGACGGCACATCCATCCGGAACTCCGGGATGCGGGTGATCACGGAGCGGCCGTTTGCGTCCACGCCAATATAGCTGCCGGTCGCCACCGCCCAGTCCCCGCTGAACAGGTGAAAACTGTGGTAGTCGAACGACTCGCCCGCCTCCAACTCGGGGAACATCCCCACGACGCCGTCGCCCTCGACCACTGTCTTGTTGCCGTCCGCCTCGTTGACCACCCACTTGCGCCCCTTGATGGTGACGGTGATGTCGGAGTTGTTGCAGATGGTAATGAAGTAGGCAAAGCAGTGGGGACGATCCTCCGGCGTGACCATGTCCGACTGGTAAACCACCCGATCCACGGCAACGCTCAGTCCTTCAAGTTCTACCATCTCCACCTTATTGAATTCCGTAAGTCTAATACGGTGCAGCACCAGCCACCCTTAGTTTTAGCTCAATCTCGTCGGACACCTTTTCCTCATTGTTGCCAGCGTTAATACCGTAGTCCGACCGTTTGATGGTGAAGTCGGAGCGCAACACAAGCAAATCCCCCGGCACACGGTTACGTTTGATCAACATCCCCTTGAGGTAGGTCAATCGAACCGGCACACTCACTTTTTTGGTGACGCCTTTGACGGTCAGTTTGCCATCAATTGTCCCGGTTATGGTGGTCCCGGTGGTTTTGACCTCGGTCATTTTCCCAGCAACAAACTCGATCGTCGGGAACTTGGACACATGCATCCACCCCTCATCCAGCATGTGTTTTTTCATCACTGGATTGTCCACGTGCAATGATGAAGTCGACAGCACAATTTTGCCGGCCGTTGCTGCCGGCCTGGCTGGATCGAATGAGACCGTGCCACTGACTCCTGTGGCGGTGCCGTTAATAGATTCCAGCGGAGCGTCCATCAAGAACACCACATTGTTCACCTTCTTTGAATCTCTGAAATCGAACTTGATCGAATCCGCACTTAACACTCCCGGGGCAACCGACAAGATCAGTACCCACGCCAACTTTCCCTTGTGAAACTGTTTCATAATTAGATCAATGACATCTCGGCGCCAGATCGATTACCCGGTCGGGTCGGCTTGCAGAAGGCAAAGGACAAGCCAAAAAGCCCACCGCTCACTGCGAAAGCCGCGCCGAGCAATTCCGCCCCAAAGACATATTTACTTGCCGTCACGGGATATTCCAAACCGGTGACCTCATCAATCTCGGTTCGGGTCTCGGTGGACTTAGACCAGCCCATATGCAAACCGCCTCCCAGCCAAAAACTCAGTCCGGAACAGCAGACTACTAACGCAGCCAATCTCAAAGCCAAGCGCACGCACAGGCAGAATACGGAAATCCCCACCGGAAGCAAATCCGCATCTGGAATCGTCTCGGATTCCCCGAAAACACCCCCCCTGCCCCAAGCTCCGGCATTGACCCGCCGCTTGGCTTCCATAAACTGCCCGACCGATTTGAACCATGAGTAACGATTCCAAATCCAAGGTTTTCCCGCCCACCGCCGAGGCATCCGCCAACGCGCACATCTCCTCCCTCAAACAGTATCGCGAGCTGTACGACCGCTCAATCAACGACCCCGAGGGCTTCTGGACCGAGCACGCCGAGCGTCTGCATTGGAACGAGAAATGGCACACGCTTTGCGAGTCCGATTACGACAAGGCCAACATACGCTGGTTCATCGGTGGAAAACTCAACGCCTGTTACAACTGCGTTGACCGCCACGTGAATGACGGTCACGGCGACGACACCGCGCTGATTTGGGAGGGCAACGACCCGAATGAAAGCCGCACCTACACTTACACCGAGTTGCAGGCCGAAGTACAGAAGGCAGCCAACGCGCTGAAAGACCTCGGCTTGGCCAAGGGCGATCGCGTTTGCATTTACATGCAGATGATTCCCGAGTTGACGATCGCGATGCTGGCGTGTGCGCGCATCGGCGTGGTGCACTCGATCGTGTTTGGAGCATTCAGTGCCGACAGCCTTGTCACCCGCATCAACGACTCCGAGTGCAAGGCTATCATCACGCAGGACACCGGCGTGCGCGGCACGAAACTCGACATCCCAATGAAGGCCAACGCCGACAAGGCTGTCGAGAGCACGCCGTCGATCGAGAAGATTCTCGTCGTCAAGCGCACTGGCTCCGGTGTCGCCATGGCCAACGAACGCGACGTGTGGTGGCACGACGCCCTTGAGGCCGCCGAGCCCGTTTGCGCCCCCGAGCCGATGGATGCCGAAGATCCGCTGTTCATCCTCTACACCTCTGGCAGCACCGGCAAGCCGAAGGGCGTGCTGCACACTACCGGAGGCTATCTCACCTACGCCGCGACAACGCATCATTATGTTTTTGATTATCATCCCGGCGACGTTTACTGGTGCACGGCCGACATCGGCTGGGTCACCGGCCACTCGTACATCGTTTACGGACCGATGGCCAACCGCGCAATCACGATGATGTTCGAGGGCGTGCCGAACTACCCCGACTTCGGTCGGTTTTGGCAGATCGTGGCCAAGCACAAGGTCAATATTTTCTACACAGCTCCCACCGCTCTCCGCGCGTTGATGAAGGAGGGCGACGCTTGGCCAAGCGCGCACGACCTCTCCAGCCTCCGACTGCTCGGCACCGTCGGCGAACCGATCAAGGAGCCGGAATGGAACTGGTACAACACAGTCATCGGCAAGGAACGCTGCCCCATCGTCGATACGTGGTGGCAGACCGAGACCGGCGGTATCCTCATCACGCCACTGCCTGGAGCGACGCCCACCAAGCCCGGCTCCGCCACCCTGCCGTTCTTCGGCGTCAAGCCGGCATTGGTCGACGACGAAGGCAACGTGATCGAGGGCAACGGCGTCGCCGGGAACCTCTGCGTGCTCGAGACGTGGCCCGGCCAAATGAGCACAATTTACGGTGATCAACAGCGGTTTTTTGACACGTATTTCTCGAGGTTCCCCGGCAAATATTTCAGCGGTGACGGCTGCCGCCGCGATGACGACGGCTACTACTGGATTACCGGCCGCGTGGACGACGTTATCATTGTCAGCGGCCACAACCTCGGCACCGCCGAAATCGAGGGCGCCATCGGCGGCCACCCGGCTGTAGCTGAGGCCGCCGTCGTCGGCTACGAGCATGACATCAAGGGCAACGCCATTTACGCCTACGTCACGCTCAAAACCGGGCAGGAAGTTACTGGCACAATGAGTGCCGAGATCGTGAAGCACGTCCGCGCCGACATCGGCCCGCACGCTTCGCCGGAGAAAATTCAATTCACCCCCGGCCTGCCCAAGACGCGAAGCGGCAAAATCATGCGCCGTATCCTCCGGAAAATCGCCGAGGGCCAAATGGACAGCCTCGGCGACACCAGCACCCTCGCCGACCCCGCCGTCGTCGAGTCCCTAGTCGCCGGCCGAATCGAATAAAGTTCCGAGCAAGAACAGGACACGGATTCGGTGATTTCGTGCTTT
>JASLKI010000140.1 GCA_030747575.1 Verrucomicrobiota bacterium
CAGTGCCGCGCCACTTGGATGGTGGCCACGCTTTACAACACCATCGAGCCAAGGGCTGAGTGGCTCGACTGGGCCAGGTGCGGGCTGGACTTTATATCGCGGCACGGCTTCGACGCCGACGGGCGGATGTGGTTTCACGTCACGCGTGAGGGGGCCCCGATCCGCAAACGCCGCTACGTGTTCACCGAGACATTTGGGGCTATTGCCTTTGCGGCCATGGCCAAGGCGACCGGTGAGCTTGGCCAAGCGGAGAAGGCTCGCGACCTGTTTCGCTTGGCCAAGCGCCACTTCACTGACCCGTCGCTGACCGAACCGAAGTTTACCACCACGCGCCCCTCCAAGGCCATCGGTGCGCCGATGATTCAAATGGCTACCGCGCAGGAGTTGCGGCGGAATCTCGGTGCTGAGTCGTTCACGGTGGATATTGATGCGGCGATCGCGGAAATTTGTCGTGATTTCATGAAGCCGGACATCGGGTGCGTGATGGAATCGGTCGCGCCGGATGGCTCCATCATCGACCACTTTGACGGTCGCACGCTCAACCCAGGTCACGCGATTGAGTGTGCGTGGTTCATCCTTTGGGAGGCCAGGTTGCGTGGCAATGACACGGATCTGATCCGAATGGGATGCCAGATTCTCGACTGGATGTGGGCGAGGGGATGGGACGACGAGTTCGGTGGGCTGTTTTATTATCGCGACGTCCACGGCAAGCCGGTGCAGGAGTATTGGCACGACATGAAATTCTGGTGGCCACACAACGAGGCCATTATCGCCACTCTGCTCGCATGGCAATTAACCGGTGAGGAAAAATATTCCCGCTGGCACACACTGGTTCACGACTGGGCTTACGCCAATTTTGCCGACCCCGAACACGGTGAGTGGTACGGCTATCTCCACCGCGACGGCAGCGTCTCTGTTCCGCTCAAAGGAAACCTCTGGAAAGGCCCGTTTCACTTTCCTCGCATGCAGCTTGTCTGTTGGCAGTTGATAGAGGAATCACTTGGCTAGGTGGAAGAGGAGTATTGGCCCGTACGGTTTTCTCTGGCTTTACAGATTAACTGAACTACTCCACGATTTCTCTAGCAAGGGTTTCGGCAGTATTTATATTTTTCGAGAAAGCAACCTTGTTAGTTTTTTATGGATTTATGGACTCTATAAAGATCCATTAACTCTTAGAATTTGAGTTAGTTACAGAGTTGGTTTAACTGGAAAAATGACAAAACGACGAACTGAGTTCTCGATGTCGGCGTTCACGCTGATTGAGTTATTGGTGGTGATTGCTATCATCGCTATTTTGGCCGGTATGCTTCTGCCGGCGTTGGCCAAGAGCAAAAGTGTCGCCATTCGCGTCAAGTGTAGCAGTCAGTTGCGCCAGCTTGGCTTAGGCAACACGATGTACATGGACGATAATGAAGACATCTTTCCGTATCATCGCCGAGCATTGAGTGTTCCGCCGAGCAAGGGGTTCCAGCGCTTGGTCGAACTGAACAAGGGCATGTCGTTTGCACGGGAGGAAACCTGGTTCACACTCATTTATGGTTACGCACCATCAGATCAGGCCTACCGCTGCCCCGATCTGCGGCACGACAAGTTCCAAAATGCATCCAAACAGCATGACAAGTGGCGGTTCGACGCGCACAGCATCGGCTACGGGCAGAACTCCTACTTTCTCGGACAGATGCCGGGGCGGCAGGGTGAAAAGAGTGGCAATCTTTCAAGCGGGTACGAGGTGAAGCTGGGTTCGGTGCGAAGCCCTGTCGAGTGCATCAACCTCGCTGATTCGGAACAAAAAACAGGTGGTCACTGGTCGCTCACGATGTGGTGGCCGTTCATCAACCGAGCCAACGAGGGTGTGGCAAGTTTGCGGCACAGCAACTCCGCGCCGGTGGAGTTTGTCGATGGCCACGTGCAGTCGTACGACGATCCGGATCGCACGATCAATCCCAAGCGCGACAACACCGGCGAGTACATCGAGAACTGGGATCCACAGCAGCGCCGCCACGCCTTTCCCTGATTATTGAGGCGCGCATACGGATCAATCTACTCGGTTTCATGCGCCGAGGTGTTTCCGGGGGAGTTCCGCACCGGCAACAAAACTTAGTTTGCCCATGTTCACCATCTGGTAGACATTGATCCGGAAATCAGGGCAGGTGCTGACGAGGCAGTAGGCATCGGTGGGTGACATGCCGTACTCGTCGATCATCCAGGCCATGAGATTTTGTGTTGCCGTGTCCACTGCCAACTCGAGCGGGCGCGAGGCATGGATTGAGATGATGCTGTCCGGCTTTTCGATACGCATGAAAGGCAGGCGCTTTTGCTTCACTAACTCAAGCTGTACGCGGACGGTGGCGCAGGTTTCCGCCGCGGTGCCGGTGTACTCGGTGTCGCCCTGGCTGGCGTGAACATCGCCGAGATAGAACAGGGCGCCCTCGTGAAAAACCGGGAGGTGGATTCGGTTGCCAACGGCCACGTCGCGGATGTCGAGATTACCGCCCCACATACCCTGTCCGTCGATGCTGGTGGCGACTTCGCGATCCGGGGCGACACCGATCGTCCCGATGAACGGTGTGATTGGCCAGGTGATCTTGTCGTTAAACTGCATCGTGCCGTCTCGCATCGTGCCGCTTGGCCCCGGCGTGTGTTGGATGATTTTTGTGGTGTATTCACCAGACAACTCTGGCCATCGAGTGGACTCGCCGAGCGGCCCGCGCTTGGGACCAATGGCCACCCATGAGTAATCACCCACCTCAATATCCTCGATGTCGATCAGCAACACATCACCGCGCTCAGCGCCCTCGATGTAAACCGGTCCGCCGATCGGGTTGGCCAGGGGTGGATGACTGTCGAAGCCGGGCCGGTTTGCCGGAATGGCCTTGTCGCTCGGTGTTTTGAAAAACCCAGAACTGGCATCCCATGTTTCGATCTCGAACGATTCTCCCGGTTGGACGCAAAGGAGTGGTTCATCCCGCCAATCGAAGGCGAACTTGCGAGCTTGTTCCCGGGTGATCCGTTGCATGAAGACAGTTGTTGCGACAAGCCAAGCGTACGGCGCATCTTTGAACGAAGCAACTTTGTTCAGATTCCCATCTCGGTTTTTACCTCGGCGAACTTGGCGATGGCAAACTCGAGATCTTCTTCTGAGTGCGCCGCAGATATTTGTGTGCGAATGCGAGCCTTGCCCTTGGGCACAACTGGGAAGGAAAAGCCGATGACGTAAATGCCTTTGTCGAGCATGGCGTCAGCGAAACGGCTGGCGAGTGCGGCATCGCCGAGCATGATGGGCGTGATGGGGTGTGTGCCTTCGAGGATGTGAAAACCGCTGTCGGCCATTTGGTCACGGAAAAACTTTGTGTTGGTCTCGAGTCGGTCGCGGAGTTCGGTAGAGGCGTTCAGTAAATCGATGGCTTTTATCGAAGCAGCGACAATGCTGGGGGCGACGGTGTTGGAAAAGAGATAGGGCCGCGAGCGTTGGCGGAGGGTTTCGACGATTTCTGCGCGGCCACTGGTGTAGCCGCCGTTGGCGCCGCCGAGGGCTTTGCCGAGCGTGCCGGTAAGGATGTCGATGCGGCCCATCACGTCGTGATGCTCGTGCGTGCCGCGACCGCGTGCACCCATGAAGCCGACGGCGTGTGAGTCATCCACCATAACCAGTGCGCCGTGTTCATCGGCGAGATCGCAGATGGCGGGGAGATTGGCGAGATAACCGTCCATCGAGAATACACCGTCGGTGACAATCAAAATGCGGCGCGAGCCCTTCGCTTCAATCAGTTGCACGCCGAGGTCGGCCATATCGTTGTTTTTGTAGCGGAACCGCTTGGCCTTGCAGAGGCGCACGCCATCGATGATGGATGCATGGTTGAGTTCATCCGAAATGACGGCGTCCTCGGGGCCAAGCAGGGTCTCGAACAACCCGCCGTTTGCATCAAAGCAGGACGTGTAAAGAATGGTGTCCTCCGTGCCGAGGAACTCGGTGAGCTTGCCCTCAAGTTGCTTGTGGATTTTCTGCGTGCCGCAAATGAACCTCACGCTGGCTAGGCCGTAGCCCCATTCGTCGAGCGAATCGCGCGCTGCGGCGATGACCTCGGGATGGTTCGCGAGGCCGAGGTAGTTGTTGGCGCACATGTTAAGCGCCGGCGCCTTACGCCCCACGCCCACGCGCGAGGCCTGCGGCGAGTCGATGACACGCTCGCCCTTGTAAAGGCCCGCCGCACGGATTTCGTCCAGCTCGGTTTGCAGTTGAGTTTTTAGGTTGCCGTACATTCTACCATTCCAAAATCACCTTGCCGCTTTCGCCGCTTAGGGCAGTTTCGAATCCTTGCTGGAAATCGGTGAACTTAAATCGGTGCGTGATCACCGGTGCGATGTCTAGGCCACCCTCGAGCATTACGGTCATCTTGTACCATGTCTCGTACATTTCGCGGCCGTAGATGCCTTTGATGGTGAGCATGTTGAAAACGACTGTGTTCCAGTCGATGGCCATTTCCTTCTTTGGGATGCCGAGCATCGCAATCTTGCCGCCGTGGCACATGTTGGCGAGCATATCGTTGAATGCGCTTGGATTGCCGCTCATCTCGAGACCGACATCGAAGCCCTCGTCCATACCAAGTTCCTTTTGCGTGTCGGCGAGAGATTCGTTGGCGACATTCACCGCGCGCGTGACGCCCATGCGCTTGGCCAGGCCGAGTCGGTAGTTATTCACATCGGTGATTACCACGTGCCGCGCCCCGGCGTGCCGGGCGATGGCGGCGGATATGATCCCGATCGGCCCTGCGCCGGTGACGAGCACGTCCTCGCCCAGGACAGGGAAACTGAGCGTCGAGTGTGTGGCGTTGCCGAATGGGTCGAAGATCGAGGCGACGTCGAGGTCGATGTTCGGCTTGTGTACCCACACGTTGGTCTGTGGCAGGGCGATGTACTCTGCAAATGCCCCGGGCCGGGTGACGCCGATACCGGCAGTGTCATTGCACAAATGTCGCCGACCGGCCATGCAGTTGCGGCAATGCCCGCAAACCACGTGGCCTTCGCCGCTCACCAGTTCGCCGACGCGGAATTCACGGACATTTTCACCGACCTCGACAATTTCACCAACGAACTCATGACCCACCACCAGGGGGACTGGCACGGTTTTGCCAGCCCAGTCATCCCATTTGTAAATGTTCAGGTCGGTGCCGCAGATACCGGTTCGGCTCACCTTGATGAGGACGTCATTGGCCGCCACCACGGGCTGCGGAACGTCCTCGAGCCAAAGTCCTTCTCCGGATTGTTTTTTAACGAGTGCCTTCATCTTTCATGTAAAAAAGACTTCCATGTAATGGACGCTGAGGCCCCGGGTTGAAAGATAAAAGTGAAAATTGGCCAAGCGCCCGGCCAAGCGCGGGATTTGATTACGCGGTGCGCGCCGCTAAACTCCACCGAGTCAAGTTGCGTTATGATACGATTTGCCATACTTGCCGCCGTTCTCCCAGTCGCGCTTGTTGCCGCGCCGGGGCCGCTTTCGCCGGCAGAGGCGCTTGGGGCGTTTCAGGTCGAACCGGGCGCGCGAGTGGAGCTTGCCGCCGCTGAGCCGCTGGTGAGCGATCCCGTGGCACTGTGCTTCGGCGACGCGGGGCAGATGTTCGTCGTCGAGGGGTGCAGCTATCCTCAACTTGGCGAGAGCCCGCTCACGCTGGGCACGTTGGCGTTGCTCGAGGATGCCGACGGCGACGGGCGGTTCGAAAAACGCACAACCTTTGCCGATGGGTTCACGTTTCCCAACGGCATCCTGCCGTGGGGCGGCGGGGTGTTCCTGACTTGCGCGCCGGACATTTGGTTCCTCAAGGACACGACCGGCGACGGGCGGGCAGACGTGCGACAAATCGTGCTAACCGGATTCGGCACGGAGAGCAGCAGCGAACAACTCCGCGTGGCCAGCCCGACGCTGGGGCCGGACGGCTGGGTGTACATCACCAGTGGCCTCACCGACGCGAAGGTCACCAGCCCGTTACACCCAAGCCGCCCCGCCGTCACGGCCAAGCGGCAGGACGGGCGGTTTCACCCCGAGACATTTGTGTACGAGCCACTCGCCGGCACCGGGCAGTTTGGCCAATGCTTCGACGCGCTTGGCCATCGCTTCGTGTCGAGCCATCGCAACCCGCTGATGCACGTCGTCCTCTCGCCGGAAATCCTGAAGCGCAACCCGCATTTTGCGTTCACCGAGACAGTCGAGAACGTCGTGCCGGTTGCCGCGAGGGTTTACCCGGTTAGCCCCGACACCACCGCTGCCACTTACATCCCGAGTCTCATCAACCAGCAACACACCGGCACGTACACGAGCGCCAGCGGCATCTGCATTCGCGGCGGGAGCGCGTTCATTTGCGAGCCGGCGCAAAACCTCGTACAGCGCCAACGCCTCAGGCCAAGCGGGGCGACATTCCTCGCAGAGCATCCCACGCCTGGCCGGGATTTCCTCGCGTCGCCGGATCAGTGGTTTCGTCCCGTCCACGCCACCGTTGGTCCGGATGGCGCTCTCTACGTTTGCGACATGGTGCGCCAATACATCGATCATCCCCACTATCTACCCGAGCCGATCCGGGGCAAACTTCCCTTCCGTGCCGGCACCGACAAGGGGAGGATCTGGCGAGTCGTGCAGCTGGGCGTCGCCGTCGGAAAACAGACCACCGAGGTCAAGGCGGCCGCGCTCAAGACCCTGCAGCTCAGTCAGGGAAAACCTGGCGATTCGCCGCCGTTGGCTGCGCTCGAGAGGCTCGCCAACTCCTCCGATGCGCGCCTCCGCTTTCAGGCCGCGCTGCAACTTGCCCAAGTGCAGGATGCCAAAAAAACTAAGCCGCTCGCGCAGGTGTTGTCGGCCAGAGCAGATGACAAATGGACTCGTGCCGCCGTGTTCAGCTCGATGGGTGACTCGTCCGTCGAGTTGCTCGATGAGTTGGCAAACCAACACTTGGCCAAGCGGCAAAGTCTCGCCCCGGCGTTGGCTGCGCTTGGACAAGTCATCGCAATAACACGGTCCCCACAGGAAACCGGTGGCGTGGTCGCCCGGCACTTGGACGCGGGTTTCGGCTGGCGCGAGCACGAGCGGTTGGCGCTGCTCGGCGGCATCATCGACGGCTCAAGTTTAAGCGTCGAAGACCTCGTCGCAGGGCAGCCTAAGGCGAGCGCAAACGTTGGTGTGATTTTCGAGTCGGCCCGTGCCAAGGCGTCAAATCAAGGCGGCGACGGGGCAGGGCGACGGGACAGCATCGCGCTGCTTGGTCACTCGAGTTTCGGCGCGGAGCGGGAGACACTGCTCGCGTTGCTGGCGGCGACTGAGCCTAGGGCGGTGCGCCTGGCTGCGGCGAAAGCGCTTGCCCAATTCGATGACGCCGGGGTGGCCGTGGCGCTGTTGACCAAGCGGCGCTGGGGCGGTTACGCGCCGGGGTTGCGCGAGGCGGTGACGGGCGTGCTGTTGGGCCGTTCCACTTATCATCCAGCGCTCATGGCTGCGCTCGAGTCAGGTGTCGTGCCGATACACGCGTTGTCCCCGGCGCGCCGGGGAGCGCTGGAGCGCAGCAAGGCTGTCGGCGCGAGAGCGAAAAAACTGTTCGCCAAGCAGGCGGATAGTGACCGGATGAAAGCCTACGAGTCGCTCAAGCCGGTTTTGAAACTGAAAGCCGATGCCGCCGGTGGCGCGAAAATTTTCACCCGTGCCTGCGCTCTTTGCCACACGCACGGCAGCGAAGGCTATGCGGTAGGTCCGGACCTCACCGGCCTGCGCAACCAACCGGCGGAGACGCTGCTGCTACATATCATCGTGCCCAACCACGAAGTGGTCGGCGGCAACACAATGTACGAGGTGGACACGAAAGACGGGCAGATCTTTGCCGGTTTGCTGGCCGCCGACACGCCGGTCCAACTCACGCTCAAGCTGCCGCTTGGCTTCACCAAGACGCTCCCCCGCTCCGAAGTGAAAGCCGTCCGGGCCAGCCCGTTGTCGCTCATGCCGAACGAGCTGGAGAAAACGATGACCCGACAGGAACTAGCCAACCTCATCGCTTTCCTGAAGCATTGAGGCAACCAACCCTTCGCAAACTCACAGGCCGAATTGTTGCAAAAACTGGCGGGCGGGGCCGTAGCTTGGTTGGATTTGCAACGCGCGCTGCGCTGCCTCAATCGCCTCCGGGATCCGGCGCAAATTCGCAAGAATTGTCGCCCGGGCGTAAGGGATGCTGGGATCGTTTTGTTCCACGTTTTCCGCTTTCAACAGCGCGGCGATTGCCGCTTCGGGCTGGCCTGCCTGGTTGCGAGCGAGGCCAAGGTTGTACCACGCGCGCGAATGGCGTGGATTCAATTGCACCGCCTTGACCAGCGAGGGTGCGGTTTTATCCGTCTGCCCGGTTTCGTTCCATGCAAGCGCCAGCTTGTAGTGATACTCGGCTTCGTTGGGATCAAGTCTTATGGCTTCATTCAAGGCCTCGATCGCTTCATTGGGACGGTCCATCATGCTCAGTGCGATGGCAAACTCGTGCCGAAGCGGCGCGGAATAGCTGTCCAGCTTGATTGCCCAGCGGAAGTAGCGCTCCGCCTTTTTGAACTCGTCACGGTCGAGATGGTACACGGCTTTTTGCAGCGCGCCGGTGGGCATGTCGACGTTATAGGTCAGCTTGCGGAGCAGGTCCTCTCCGGCTTTTGATTTAGGGTCAACCCGGTTCCGGGGACCGGTTTTCGATAGGGGGTCAATCTGGTCACGCAACGCCCACGCCGCGTCCACCCGTACTTTGCGGATCGGGTCGTCCAGCAGCTTGCCAATGGCGGCATCGACTTGAGGGTTGTTTTGTTGCGTGAGCGGGCCAAGGGCGCGGGCGGTCGTGCCGCGAAGTAGCGCGTTCGTGTCGGTGAGGTTGCCAAGAAGCAGGGTCGTGACTTCGGGATCATGCGTCCACGGGTATAGCAACTCGGTGGCGACAGCCTTCCAGAATGGCGTCTTTTCTTCCCGCAACAGTTGCAGCAAATTATCCCGTGAACCCGGCGCGCCCTCTCTCGCCAGCGCGATCGTGCGGGCGCGTTTTTGCGTCGGCCGATCCATGCGCGGGCCGTACCATTTTTCGACAGCGGCAACGGCCCAGTCGGTGTCCTTGTCGGCGTGGCAACGGTTGCAGGCATTGGGGATGCCGTGTTCCTTTGTGAGCAACGGATCGGGAATGGTGAACCCGTGGTCGCGCCGTGGGTCGCGCTGCATGTAGGTGGTCTGCGGCATGTGACAGTTCACGCACTGTCCACCCTCACCATTCAGTTTGTGATGCGTATGGGTGGGTGGATCAATTTTTGGGCTGTTGGGGTACGTTCCGGTGTGGCAGCGCATACAGAGAGCATTGCCCGGTTGCAGGATTTTGCTGGAATGCGGCTCGTGGCAGTCCATGCAGCGCACCCCGGCGTGGTGCATTTTGCTGCCGAGAAAAGAGGTGAGGACGTAGTTCTCATCCCGGACCTGGCCGTCCGCATAGTAAATTTCCGACGCGTCGGGAATGACATGCGAAAAGTGGTCGAGATACCGGTCGCCTGGTTGGAAGTCCCCCGTCAACTCCGTGCGGCGTGAGTGGCATTTGCCGCAGGCCGCGAGCCATTGTGTGCTGTCGAACTTGCGCAGCGTCGGGTCGCTGTTGGTCGTCCCGGCGAACTCCTTCCGCCAGTCAACGTGCGCCTTCATCGGCCCATGACAGGCCTCGCAGCCGACGCTCATCTCGGCCATCGCTGTGTCATAGGAATCAGTCTTCTCGTCGTAATTTTTTCGCAGGCGCGTGTTGTGGCATGAGGCGCACTGCGTGTTCCAGTTCATGCCGCGCCCGGTCCAGTGCCCCCACTCACCGGCTTGACGATCTTCATCGCCAAACACGTTGAACCACTCGTTTTTGTGGGGGTCATATGAGAGATCCACCGTCTGCAGAAGCCCCCGGGGGAACTCGACCAGATATTGCCGGAGCGGTGTTTCGCCGATGACACGCTCAACCTCGAAGGGTTCCTTCTTACCGGACAATCCCAAGGTGGCGATCAGAAAACGATCCTCCTCTGAAGTGATGTCGGAGGTCAGCGACGGATGTTTGAATTCTCGTGGAGGGTCGAATGCCTCCTGATCCATCTTCGGGTCAGGGAGTCGCTCGGCTAACTGGTGATCCGACCCCAACCAGAGGTCGTAGGATGCCTGATGACACTCGCGGCAACTCTTGGAGCCGGCGTACTGGGCAAAGGCTTTTGACTGTTCCTCAGGCTGCCAATGCGCTGTTTGATTCACCGTTTTGGGTGTTTTTGATTTTGCTTCGGGTGTGTTTTCGGGGACAAAAAGTGTATTTTCCTTGATAACAGACCAAGTCACCGTCGCTGCGGCAATGATGGCAAGAGCCAAACTAAACACTTTTAACTTTTGCCCACGGCGTGAAGCAGCCTTATTTTCACCCTTCTGGTGAGGCTTAACCGGCTTTGTTTTTCTGGAGACCATCCGGAGATAGTGTAGAGTCTACGAAAAGAGGGATCAATCACCGTCGGCCTAGTTGCCGTTGGTGATTATATGTTGAGTTCGTAGAGGGCGCCATCGACGTTTACTTTGCGGCGCCTCGGCTTGCTTGGCCAGGCGGGAGGTTTCATTTGGGCTTGCCACTGATTCAGTTCAGACTGCAATTTTTTCAGTATTTCCAGCTTTGCCCTGGCCAGGTTTTTTGTTTCGCCAATGTCGTTCTCGAGATCAAAAAGCCACACGTGATCGTGGGTCTGAACCATCTTCCATTGTCCAAGCCGAACGGCCTTGTTCGGGCCGTTGCTCCAGAAGAGCGCCTCGTGCGGTGCGGCTTTGATCTCGCCGTTGAGGTGGGGGAGTAGGTTGACACCGTCGAGTTTCAGCTCCGGGGGCAGGACGACGCCGGCGGCCGCGCACAGGGTGGGGTAGATGTCGAGTGAACTGACCGGCCGGCGATAGATCGACCCGGCCTCAAGCACTCCCGGCCAGCTCATGATCATGGGAACACGGATGCCGCCCTCGAACAGGAACAACTTGCCCAGGCGCAATGGCGCGTTGCTTTGGACGCGCGTGTAGATTGGGCCGCCGTTGTCGTTCATGAAAATCACCAGCGTGTTCTTTTCCGTCTGCGTTTCCTTCAACGCGGTAATGATGGCACCGACCGCATCGTCCAAAGCGCTGACCATGGCGTTGTATGTTTTTTGCTGCGGATTCTTCACATCCGGAAAGCGGTTGAGATATTTCTTCGATGCCTCGATCGGAGTGTGCACCGCGTTGAAGGGCACGTGTGCGAAGAACGGCTTGTCCTTGTTTTTGTGGATGAATCGCACCGTCTCGCGGGCAAATGCGTCGGTCAGATACTCCGGTTCCTTCAAATGCGTCTTGTTGCGCATGACGGTGGAGTAAACCCGCTCCTCCTTCTTCACCGGGAAGTAGCCGTGCGCCCCGGCGAGAAACCCAAAAAACTCGTCGAAGCCTCGTGTGTTCGGATGAAAATGAATCCGCGTGCCGAGGTGCCATTTGCCAAACATTCCCGTGGCATAACCGGTGTGCTGCAGGACCTCGGGGAAGGTGATCACCGCGGGATCCAGTCCGCGGCTTTCGCGGTGGGTGATCGCCGCTCCCGCGGTGTTGAATTCAAAACCGAACCGCTGCTGATAACGTCCAGACATCAGTCCCGCGCGCGACGGGCTGCAGGTGCTAGCAGTGACGTAAGCATCGGTGAACCGCACACCGCGCTTGGCCAAGGCGTCAATATGAGGCGTGGGGATCGAGTTTGAGCCATACGCTCCTGTATCGGCATAGCCTAGGTCATCGGCCAGAATCAGAACAACATTGGGCGGCCCCTTGATTTTCCCGAGCAAACTCCCCTTGGCCTCCATCTCTTTTTTGGAGGGCGTAATGTATAGTTTAGCCCCTTCCTGCGCTTGGCCAAGCGAAACAAATCTAAGCACGAACAGAAGAGAACAACCAACGAACAGGGCGCGGTAACGAAAAGTCATGTCGAAATATTAATAGGTCTTCCTGAATTTATCACTTGGTTAGAGGCAGAATTACTTCCGGCGTGGAGATTTAACCGCACGGCTGCGATTGTTGTTACTAATTAAGTAGCAATTACGAACAGTAATAGTGGGAGGGTGTGTTGATAGAAAAATCCAAGTCAGGCGAGCCAATCCTTGATCACATTGCCGGCGACGTCGGTCAGCCGGAAGTCGCGTCCTTGAAAGCGGTAGGTGAGC
>JASLKI010000141.1 GCA_030747575.1 Verrucomicrobiota bacterium
ACACTCCGACTAGTTCGCTGTCTTCGCCAAGTGACCGCGGTGCACTTCCCACCCATTTGTTTCGGCGATCCGCCAGACGGCTCCAAGGAATTGGCTGACCAGCTCGAGCACATGGATATGACCAACTGGAAATCGGCGCGCGTGGCCCGATGGGTTTAGAGGAGTTGACCAGCTACAAATGGCTCGGTGTCGCCGACGGCTTGATTCGCAAATGACAGTTCGTGAGCTCATGGACAAATGCGTTCGACTGCTTCGAGAAGCTGGGATCAAGTCGCCACGAGCCGATGTCGAGTGGCTGGCCTCTGACATTTTCAAGTACCGCCGGTCGGAACTCGCCCTTCATGGGCACAAGATCCCGACTCACGAGCAGGTCGATCGAATGCTGAAAAGCATCAATCGACGCATGAATCGCGAGCCGTTGCAGCATATTCTCGGCATCAGCGATTTTTACGGCTACGAGTTCCAGGTAAGCTCCGCCGTCCTGGTCCCTCGCCCGGAGACGGAGACGCTGGCAGAGTTGGCCCTGGGTTTTCTGCAGCCACTTACTTCCCCAGTCGTCTTCGATCTTGGCACCGGCAGCGGGTGCATTGCCATCACGCTGGCCAAGCGATGCCCCGGCGTGAAAGTCATCGCCTCCGATGTGTCCGAGTCGGCGCTCAACCTGGCCAAGCTCAATGCCGAGACGCTCGATGCGATCGAGCAGGTGAATTTTCGCGAGGGCGACGCCTTGGCCGCCTTGGCCGAGGGTGAGCAAGTCGACTTGATCGTCTCGAATCCGCCGTACATTCCGTCCGGTGACATCGCCGGCCTGCAACCCGAGGTTCGGCATTATGACCCGCACCTCGCACTGGACGGCGGCGAGGATGGCCTGCAGTTTCACAGGCTGCTCGCTGCCGAGGGGCAATCCCGCCTGAAGCCTGGCGGCAAACTGATGGCTGAGTTCGGCGACGGGCAGGAGTCGGCCATCGAGGGCTTATTTGCCCAAGCCGCCTGGGCAAACGTCGAAGTCACCAACGACCTGACCGGCCGGTGCCGAATCGTGATTGCCTCTGCCGGGCAATAGCGCAATACTACGCGCCGACAAACGCTCATGGATTGCCTGGTCATCAAGGGAGGGACGCCGCTCAAGGGCGACGTCAAAATCAGCGGCGCCAAAAACGCAGCCCTCCCGCTGATGGCGGCGACGTTGTTGACGAGTGATCAGTGCGTTTTGCGCAATCTACCCAACCTCAGCGACGTCCAGTTTATGGCGCGGATCTTGGAATCGCTCGGTGCATCGGTTGAGATGAACCGGGGAACGATCCGTGTCCGGGCAAGAAAAATCGACGGGTTCGGCGACTACGACTTGATCCGCAAAATGCGTGGATCGATCTGTATTCTCGGGCCGCTCATGGCCCGCCTCAACGAAGCCAAGGTATCGATGCCCGGAGGCTGTGTCATCGGCGCACGCCCGATCGACCTGCACCTCAAGGGAATGCGCGACCTTGGCGCAAAAGTCCGAGTCGAGGCCGGTTACGTGCACGCCAAGACCAAGAGGCTGACCGGCTGCGAAAGCTTCCTCGGCGGCCGTTGCGGTCCCACGGTTCTCGGTACCGCCAACATGCTGATGGCCGCGAGCCTGGCCAAGGGCAAAACACTCATTCACAGCGCCGCCTGTGAGCCGGAGATCGAGGACTTGGCCAAGTTCCTCAACGCCATGGGCGCAAAAATCTCCGGCGCCGGCAGCCCGACGATCACTATCCAAGGCGTGCGACGGCTCAGGGGGGCGGAGCACCGGGTGATCCCTGACCGGATCGAGGCGGCAACCTACGCTCTCGCTGGTGCGGTGACGGACGGCGACGTGACGCTCCGCAATTGCCACCCCAGCCACCTCAGCGCAGTGCTCGACAAAATGCGCGAGGCCGGCGTGAGAATCGAGACCGGGCCCAACACCCTTCGCGTCCGACCCGCCAAACAGTTGCGCTCTGTGGACATCACAACCATGCCACACGCCGGTTTCCCGACCGATGTGCAGGCACAAATGATGGTGCTCATGCTCAAGTCGCCCGGGATCAGCATCATCACCGAGCGGATTTTTGAGTCGCGCTTCATGCACGTGAACGAGTTGGCACGGATGGGCGCGGACATCTCGATCGAGGGGCCAAGCGCCATCATCAAGGGAGGTCAGCCGCTCAGCGGCGCGGATGTCATGGCGAGCGATCTTCGCGCTTCTGCGGCTTTGGTTTTGGCCGGCATGGCGGCCAAGGGCGTCACCCGTGTGAACCGCGTTTATCACATCGATCGGGGCTACGAAAACATCGACGGTAAACTTCGTGCACTAGGCGCGAACATTTCGCGCGAGCCGGGCCAGTGAGCGTCAATCACCCGATGCCAGCTTCCAAAGAACCGGTTACCATCGTCTTGATCCAAGCCGCTGCCTCTGCGTTCCCGCTGACCGGGCTGTCCGAATGGCTTAGATCCAGCGCAGCACAACCGGCATGAATCCGTATCGCGGCCGCGTCGCCCCAACCCCCACCGGCCTGCTTCACCTTGGCCACGCGCAGACGTTTTGGATTGCCCACCAACGCGCACGCCAAGCGGACGGCAAACTGGTGTACCGGACAGAAGACCTAGACCCACAACGGTGCAAAACTGAATTCGCGGATGCTGCGCTGGAAGATTTGAAATGCCTGGGTATCGACTGGGACGAGGGGCCGGACTGCGGCGGCGAATACGCGCCTTACATCCAAAGCCAACGGATCGGGCGTTACCGTGAACTCCTCGAAATGCTGAAAAACCTCGACTTGGTTTATCCATGCCGCTGCTCACGCAAGGATGTAATTGAAGCCGTAACGGCACCGCACGAAACCGGCGAAGAGCCGCTTTACCCCGGAACCTGCCGCCCCGCGCTTGGCCAAGGAGCCGTTTTCGAAGCCGACACCGCAACCCGAGTCAACTGGCGATTTCGCGTGCCAAGCGGAGAGACGGTTGTATTTGAAGACGTCCGACTCGGGCAACAGTCGTTCACCGCCGGCAGGGACTTCGGCGATTTCGTGTTTTGGCGGCACGACGATGTGCCCAGTTACCAATTGGCCGTGGTGGCCGACGATCACGACATGGACATCACCGAGGTTGTTCGCGGCGAGGATTTGCTCAAATGCACCGCCCGCCAACTACTCATTTACCGCGCGCTTGGCTGGGAAGCACCGGCGTTCCATCATTGCCCGCTCGTCACCGATGAAGACGGCGAACGCCTGGCCAAGCGCCACGACTCACTCAGCTTGAAAGCCATGTGCGAAGCCGGGCTTACACCAGAAATGATCCGAGAAAAATTCATTGCATAGCGCCCCACACCCACAAGACACTGGGTTGCTATTTGGCCAAAAGGCAGGTTCTGGAAACGAGAGTTCCCGGTAGTTTTTGAAACGCGTTAACGGCGGTGATGGCGGCCATTGCCGCACCGCGGTGAATTCAAGAAAATCAGAACGAACGTGCCGGCCATCGGAATTTCCGAGCATCTTCCGAAACCGGCCAGGTCCGCCGACAAGCATGCCATTCTTCGAGGCGTCAGCCACACCTTGGCGGCGCATCTGTTAGACGCGGAACACCTGATGACAGCGAACCGTCCCCTTCCCTAGCTGAAGTTTTCGCCTTACGACGCCGTGATCAGCAAGGAACTCGGTGAACCAAGGGAGACACCCCGTTCTGTGGGGATTTCCAAGGTAGCCGCAGAGCCGACTGGTGGTGATCGTTCAGCACGGCAAGCTGATACCGGAGTTGGTATAGCACCCGAAACCACAAACGTTTTCCCCTGCACTTGGCCAAGAGATTTTTGCTTGAGCAAGTTTTTTTGTCTCGCAAAACTGGAGAGATCTTGTCTTCAATCCCTCCTTTTCAGCGGCATGAATGAACAGATTGTCATCCTTGATTTTGGCTCCCAATACACGCAGGTGATCGCTCGGCGCATCCGAGAGTGCAAGGTTTACTCCACCATTGTACACTACAACACGCCCGCCGCCGTCATCGCGGAGATGAACGCCACCGGCATTATCCTCTCCGGCGGACCGTCCAGCGTGTACGCCAAGGATGCCCCGTTGCCGGACAAGGCGATCTTTAAGCTGGGCATCCCCGTTCTCGGCATCTGCTTCGGGTTGCAGGTGATGGCCAGGTTTTTAAAAGGCAAAGTCGAGCGCGGGCAAAAACGGGAATACGGCAAGGGAACACTTCACGTGAAAAATGCCCGGTGCCCACTCTTCAACGCCCTGCCAAGAGAACTTCAGGTTTGGAATTCTCACGGCGACAAACTCACCAGGCTGCCGGACGGTTTCAAGGCGGTAGCCACAACTGACAACTCCGGGTTTGCGGCAATCGAAAATGCCAAGGCTCGTTTTTACGGCCTGCAATTTCACCCGGAAGTCGTCCACACGCCCAGGGGCAAAAAAATCATTTCAAACTTCGTGCACAAAATCTGCGGCTGCGGCCGCAAGTGGACGATGCGCAGCTATGTCGAGCAGTCCGTCGAGGAGATCCGAGTCCAGGTCGGCAAGGAAAAAGTGATCCTCGGTTTAAGCGGCGGCGTGGATTCCAGCGTTGCGGCGGCGCTCATTCACAAGGCCATAGGCAAGCAGTTGACCTGCATCTTTGTGAACAACGGCGTGCTGCGTGCCAACGAGGCAGGCGTTGTCAAAAAAGTTTTCGGCCGCAATTTCAAAGTCAAGCTCCACTACGAGGAGTCGACGAATTTGTTCATACGCAAGCTTCGCGGCGTCACCGACCCTGAGACAAAGCGCAAGATCATCGGCAACACGTTCATCGATGTTTTCCAGAAAGCCACGCGCAAGGTCGGTAAGGCAAAATTTCTCGCACAAGGCACGCTGTATCCCGACGTCATCGAGTCGGTCCCGATCGGTGGCAATCCGGCGGCGCTGATCAAGAGCCATCACAACGTCGGCGGCTTGCCGGAGAAAATGAAGTTCAAACTGCTCGAGCCATTGCGCTGTCTGTTCAAGGACGAAGTGCGGGAACTAGGCGCTGAACTGGGCCTGCCGAGGGAGATCGTCATGCGCCAACCGTTTCCCGGTCCCGGCCTGGCCGTTCGCATCCTCGGCGAAGTCACACCCGAGCGCTGCGAGATTCTCCGCAACGCCGACACGATCGTCGTAGAGGAAATGAAGTCCAACAACCTGTATTACAAAATCTGGCAGAGCTTCGCGGTTCTGCTACCGGTGCGAAGCGTCGGTGTTATGGGCGACGAACGCACTTACGATTACACGATTGCCGTGCGAGCGGTGGAGTCTAAGGACGGCATGACTGCCGACTGGGTGAAGTTGCCGTACAAGGTGCTCGAGACACTCTCGAACCGGATCATCAACGAGGTCAGCGGCGTGAACCGCGTTTGTCTCGACATCTCCAGCAAGCCGCCAGCGACCATCGAGTGGGAGTAATAGAGCATCGACGGCACCAAAAAAAACTTTAGTCAGAGTTGTTCCGCCCGCTGACTGTGCTGCTGATCTCGCCGACGTGTAGGTGTGTCCGCAGCATTTGGCCGGGCTTCGCATTTTTTGCATCCCTCAAAACCACGCCCGTCGCCGCGTCGCGGGTGATCGAGTAGCCGCGGGCTAGGACGAACTTGGGCGAGAGTAAGTCAAGGCGGCTTGCTGCCTGCTCAAGGCTTGCCGCGCATTCACCCAAGGCACGGCGCGGCACCTCGGCCAAGCGGCGTTGTAACCACCCAAGCTGATCCCTGCGCCGAGCAAGTAGAGCCATTGGCCGGAGTGACACCAAGCGTTGCCAGGCCAAGCGAAGGCGGTCTTGCCGGGCCGCCACCCCCTGCTCGACGAAGCGTTTCAAATCGTCTAGCTGGTTGTCAAGACGCTGAAAGGAGTTATCGAGAGCGCGGCGCGGATGCGCGCGGCCAAGCCGATGGGAGAGGCTCGACAACTCCCGCCTAGCCGACTCCACGCCGCCCTTGGTTAAGCGGCGCAAATACGCCGCTGCGGAAGCCAAATCCCCGCGCGATGCAAACACGTTCTCGGTGATCAACTCGCCGGCGACACTCGGCGTTGCTGCCCGGACATCGGCCACGAAGTCAGTGATCAAAATATCAATCTCATGCCCCACGGCAGACACAACCGGTAGCGCCGACTCATGCACGGCGCGAGCCAACACCTCCTCGTTGAACGCCCAAAGATCCTCCAAACTCCCGCCGCCTCGCGTAAGTAAAATCAAATCCAGCGGTTCACTCTGCCTGGCGCTCCATTGGTTCAAGCGGTGAACCGCCTTGCTCATTTCCGTTGAGGCTATTGTTCCCTGCACACGGCACGCCTCCAACACAATTTGCAAGGATGGGTTGCGCCGCAAAACAACATGCAGCACATCCCGAATCGCCGCGCCCGTCGGCGAGGTGACAAGCCCGATACGTGCGGGAAAGCAGGGCAACGCTCGCTTGCGCCCGGGTGCGAACAGCCCCTCGGCCTCTAGCTTGCGTTTCAGTTTCTCAAACTTGACCTGCAACGCCCCCTGACCCAGCGGCTCCACTTTGCGGACGATCAACTGGTACTGCCCTCTCGCCTCGAACAGCGTAACATCCCCTTGCAGCAGTACCTGTGTGCCGTCTTCAATCAGCGAACGGTTCTCCGCATCAGTCCCGCGAAACAGCGCGCAACCCAACTGGCCTTTCTCATCCTTAATGCCGAAATAAATGTGACCCGAGGATTGTCTCCGCAGTCCAGTGACTTGCCCCTCCACCCAGACGGTTCCGAGTTGGTTTTCCAGCAGACCCTTGGCCTTCCGGTTCAGCTCGGCAACGCCATAAACCTTGCGTGCCTCCCCCTGCTCCGGCAACCCCCCGAAGTCCCACTGGCTCTGTTGCTCCCGGCTCATTCCTCTGGCATCTGCTCAGAGACTCGCTTGATGGAGCGCGCCTTGCCGGTTTCGTCGTCGATGTCAATCAACGCTCCGTTGAGCGTGACGCGCTTGGAGGCGACACCAAACCGCTGTGGCCGGTAAGTCGTGAAACGCCGCAAGATTGGCTCGATCTCCCGCCCAAGAACGCTCTCCTGCGGCCCTGTGCAACCAGCGTCACAAAGGAACGCTGTCCCGCCCGGAAACACCTGCTCGTCGGCGGTCTGCACATGCGTGTGCGTGCCCACCACGGCGCTCACCCGGGCGTCGAGAAAGCGTCCCATCGCGATTTTCTCAGACGTCGTTTCCGCGTGCATGTCCACAAAGATAACCGGCGTCACCTTACGTAACTGCTCCACAGCCTCGCCGGCGGCGAAGAAGGGATTATCAATCGGCTTCATGAACGTCTGCCCCTGCAAGTTCAGCACTCCCACCGGAGGGAGCCCTTCCTTTCGCGCGACGCAAAACCCCTGTCCCGGCGTGCCCTCGGGATAGTTGTGAGGGCGCACAAAACGTGACTCGCTCTTCAGCAGTGACTCCACCTCGCGTTGATCCCACAAATGATCGCCGGACGTCATAACATCCACTCCCGCTTCAAACACCTCGCTCGCGGTCGCCGGCGTGATGCCCGAGCCACCGGCCATGTTCTCCCCGTTGGCGACGACGAAGTCGATCCCGAGCGACTTGCGGAGGCGCGGCAAAAAATACCGCACCGCCTTGCGCCCCGGTTTCCCGACGATGTCGCCAATGAAAAGCAGCTTCACTGGCCCCACGTTACGACACCCAACGACCTGCGCAAAGCCCAAGTGAATCAGTAAGCAGTCGGCAGTGAGCGGAGAGCAGTTGAGAAAAGGACCACGAAGTAGCAGGAGGAACAACATAGAACATCGAACATGAAATGTTAAAATTTGAAGTGAAATAACTGAAAACTCATTGAGAATCTGCATTTACCCGAGGAATCTACGGATAAATAACGTTTGTGTTTATTCGTGCTCGTTCGCGGTTGCCAAAAACAAACCCGTGCTCATTCGTGAAACCCATCCCCTCCTCTCATGCGCCCGCTAAACTTGAAGAGTGGCTCGCTGCGGATTATGAATTCGGTGTGTCGCTGAAAGTCACCGGAACCTCCATCCACCAAACTCGACTCAAGACGCGCATGCCGTTTAAGTACGGCATCGCCACAATGACCGAGGTGCCGATGGTCTTTGTCCAGGTCGAGACCGAGGTGGATGGCCGGCCGTCTTGGGGGGTTTCCTCCGATTTGTTGCCGCCCAAGTGGTTCACCAAAGTGCCGGATGACCCGCTCGAGCAGGAAATTGCCGACATGCTTCGGGTAATTCACCACGCCATGGCCATCTCAAAAATCGAGACACCGAGCGCGTTTGCGGCTTGGCGGACGATTTACGAGCAGCAAGCCACTTGGGCCAAGGCCGAGAACATCGCCCCGTTGCTGGCTCACTTTGGCACGTCGCTGGTGGAACGCGCATTGATCGAGTCGGTCTGCCGCGCCACTGGCAAACCGCTTGGCCAAGCTCTGCGCGACGGCACGCTGGGTTTTGAGCCCGGAGCGATTCACCCAGTCTTGGCCAAGCGTTCCGCTGCTGAACTGCTCCCGCAACAGCCCTTGGCCAAGGTGATCGCCCGGCACACGGTTGGCTTGGCAGACCCGTTGTCCGCCGCCGCCATCCCGGCCGATGAGTTGCTCGATGACTCTCTGCCGCAATCGCTCGACCAGTGCATTCGCGCCTATGGGCTGCGCCATTTCAAAATCAAAATCAACGGCGACCTCGACACCGATCACGACCGTCTGCGCAGCGTCGCTGCCGTCATCGAGCAACATGCTCCAAGTGACTACGCGTTCAGTCTCGACGGCAATGAGCAGTTCAAATCCGTGGGGGGGTTTCACAACCACTGGGCGAGTCTCGCCGCCGACGCGGAGTTGACTTCCTTTTTCGAGCACCTGCTTTTTGTCGAGCAACCGCTGCACCGTGACATCGCGCTGGAGGATTCCGTGGGCGACGACTTCGGCGATTGGCCGGATCGGCCACCGGTCATCGTCGACGAATCAGACGCCACAATAAAAAGCCTGCCGCTGGCGCTGGCGCTTGGCTACGCCGGGACGAGCCACAAAAACTGCAAGGGCATTTTCAAGGGAGTCGCCAACGCGTGCCTGCTCAATGCACGGCGAGAGGCCGGGTACACGTCCGTGATGAGCGGCGAAGATTTGTGCAACGTCGGCCCGGTCGCCGTGATACAGGACTTGGCGGTGATGGCGGCGATTGGCATCGAGAGCGTCGAGCGCAACGGGCACCACTACATGGCCGGGTTGTCGCAGTTCCCTGAAGCGGCACAGCGGCAAGTGATCGACGCGCACGACGGGCTTTATCGTGCGAGTGAACGAGGCTGGCCGACACTCGACATTCGCGATGGCCGGATCGACTTGGGAAGCGTCAACGGACAGCCGTTCGGCACCGGCTTCGAGCTCGATTTGTCGGCGTTCGATGAAATCGATCACACAGAGGAGTGAAAAAACATCCCCTCGCAAAACTAGATCAGCAACATTTGTGGCATCCGTTCACCCAGATGCGCGACTGGCTCAAGGGCGAACCACTAGTCATTGAACGCGGTAAGGGGGCAGTGCTTTGGGACGTGCACGGTCGGGAATACATCGATGCCAACTCCTCCATTTGGACCAATCTTCACGGGCACAATCACCCGAAAGTCAACGCCGCCATCCGTCGGCAACTGGGCAGAGTCGCCCACACCTCAGCGCTCGGCTTGGCCAACGAACCGGCCTCGCTGCTTGGCCAAGCTCTGGTGCAGTTAGCTAATCCGCGAACCGGCTTGCCGAAGCGGCAGTCGCGCCTGGCCAAGGTGTTTTACTCGGACGACGGCTCGACTGCAGTCGAGGTGGCACTCAAGCTGGCTTATGAGTTTGCCTGCCGCACCGGCCGGGCGCGCAAGCCGAGGTTCCTTTCGCTCGACGGCGCGTATCACGGCGACACGGTCGGAGCGGTCAGCGCCGGGCACATCGACCTATTTCACAAGGCGTACTCCGGAATGCTGTTCAAGACGGACAAGGTCATGTCGCCGTACTGCTACCGATGCCCATTCAACAAAGCCAAACCGGAACGCGGCGACGCTCGAGACACACGGAAGTGTAACTTTGAGTGCGTTGACAAAGTGGAGCAGCAATTCGCCGCACGCAAAAAACGCGGGGTCAACTACGCCGCGCTGCTGGTTGAGCCGGGGATACAGGGGCCGGCCGGGATGATCGCGCAGCCGAAGGGATGGCTTGGCCGCGTCGCGGAGATTTCGCGTGTACACGGAACCCAACTCATCGCCGACGAAGTAATGACCGGCTTGGGCCGCGCTGCTGATCAGCTCTTCGCGAGTCACGATGAAGGCGTGCAGCCGGATTTCCTCTGCGTCGCCAAGGGACTGACCGGCGGCTATCTGCCGATGGCTGCCACGTTGACAACTCAGGAAGTATTCGATGCGTTCCTCGGCGACTATTCGGAGTTGAAGACTTTCTTTCACGGGCACAGCTACACCGGCAACCAACTCGGCAGCGCCGCCAGTCTGGCGAGCATCGGGTTACTGAACACCGCCGCAACTAGGCGCAAAAAACTTGCCGCAAATCTTCGCAGCGAATCCAAGCGGCTTTGGATGTTGCCACAGGTCGGCGATATCCGGCAGGCGGGGTGCGTGCTGGCGGTTGAATTGGTTCGCGACTGGCAGACGCGTGAACCGTTTGAATTGATCGAGCGAGCCGGCATTCGTGTCTGCGACGCCTTGGCCAAGCGCGGGGTTCTGACGAGACCGGTCGGCAACGTGATCGTTATCATGCCGCCGTACTGCACGACACAGCGGCAGGTCAAAAAAATCTTCTCCGCGCTGCACAACGCGATCGACGAAACCTTAACCAAAAACGGATGAATCCGCAGATCACGCAGATTTCCATAGATGAAAAAAGGGTAAACCTGCAATCATCTGCGTAATCTGGGATAAAATACTGAAAACCATAATGAGCGATCCTGATACTATTTTTGCAGTTGTTGCCCTTGGGCTGATTTTGACCCGCTACTTTTTTGAGCTATGGCTCGACGGCTTGAATGCGGCGTACGCGAGGAAACATGCCGACGAAGTGCCAGAGGCGTTTCAGGAAATCATGGACGAGGCGACGTATAAAAAATCGGTTCGCTACACTCTGGCCAAGGCCCGCTTCGGCACGGTCTCTGACAGTTACAGCACGGCGGTGCTCTGCGTTCTGCTCTTCAGCGGTTTGCTGGCATCGCTCTTTGCCCAAGTCGTGGAGCGGACCGGTCAGTCCGCATGGGGACTAGCCGTTGCGCTTTGGGCAGTGATCCTGCTGATGTCGCTGCTGAGTCTGCCGTTTTCATGGTACTCGCAGTTTCGGCTTGAGGAGCGGTTTGGATTCAACAACTCAACGCAGCGCACTTGGTGCTCGGATCAGGTCAAGGGGGTCGCGCTGAGTTTTGTCATCGGCGTGCCGCTACTGGCCCTGATACTTTGGCTGGTCGGGGTAAGCGGTTATTATTGGTGGCTGTGGGCGTGGGGTGTAGTCGTGGTTTTTCAGCTGTTGATGAGCGTGTTGGCGCCAATTTTCATTCTCCCTCTGTTCAACAAGTTCACGCCGTTGCCGGAAGGCTCGCTGAAAGACCGGTTGAAAAACCTGGCCGAGCGCACCGGATTTATCAACGCCGGCATCCAAGTGATGGACGGCAGCAAGCGCTCCAAGCATTCGAACGCCTTTTTTACCGGGTTGGGCAAGGGCCGGAGAATTGCGCTGTTTGACACGCTCGTTGAGCAGATGAGCGAGCAGGAACTTGAAGCCGTCTTGGCGCATGAGATTGGCCATTACAAACTCCGGCATGTGCCGAAAATGATCACCTGGTCGTTTGTCACCACGTTGGCTGGATTTTGGGGGTTGAGTTTGCTGGCGGGACAGTCCTGGTTCACGAGTGCGTTTGGTTTTGGCAGCGAAGCCGGAATTGCCTCGGCGTTTTTGCAGTTTGCCCTCCTCGCCGGGACGGTGACGTTTTGGCTCTCACCGCTATCGAGCCTTTGGTCGCGAAAGTTCGAATACGAGGCGGACGCCTTCGCGGCAGACGCGGTGAATAACAGTGAGCCGATGATCACAGCGCTCCGAAAACTCAACCGGGAAAACCTGAGTAATCTCACCCCGCACCCGTGGTACAGCGGCTTTCATTACGATCACCCGGCATTGCTTGAGCGCGAATCTGCGCTGAAAGACTTTAACCCGGGTGCGGCATGATATTCAGCTTTTGCCGCTTACCCAAGCAGGGTAGGTTTCCGCGCGCCCTTGGGAGAAGGTGCGACTTTGAATTCGATATGCGACTGAAATTACCCATCACACTACAAATCGGTTTTTTGGTGCTTGGCATAGCGATCACCGGCGTGGCAAGCGACCCGTTCATCAGCGAGATTGTTGCCGCCAACGACAAGACGCTGAAAGACAACTTCGGCGAGGCCTCAGACTGGATCGAACTGCACAATCCCGGCAGCGAACCGGCAAACCTGCTGGGATGGGGCCTAAGTGACGAACTGGAGAGCCCGCTGAAGTGGACATTCCCCGATGTGAGCATCCCCCCCGGCGAATTCCTGCTTGTGCATGCGTCCGGAAACAATATCGCCGACCCCCGCCAGCCCCTGCACACCAGTTTCAGGCTGTCGCGGGCGGGCGAATTCCTCGGCCTGGCCAAGCCGGATGGCAGTTTTGCAGACAAGTACGCTCCCGGTTTTCCGGCGTTGAACGATAATCAATCCTACGGGGTTCCGATGATGGAAGCCCCGGATGAAGTCATCCCCGCGCACTCGATATTTAGTTACCTTACGCCGGCCATTGGCAACGCAAATGAAAAATGGACTGAAACAAATTTCAAATTAACACCCAACTGGAGAAGCCGGCGTGCTGGTTTTGGCTTTCAAAAATCCGAAAACACTCTTACGGACTTGATCAAGACTAGGATCCCCACTTCGAAGCGGGTCATTTGGCTTCGCAAGAAATTCTCAATTAATAACCATGAAACACTGGACCAGCTC
>JASLKI010000142.1 GCA_030747575.1 Verrucomicrobiota bacterium
CCGGGTTGGTGAAATAAACCGTGCCGTCGTGGCACACCACGAGGTCGTTGCACTTGACGCCCTCGGCGATG
Organism: Verrucomicrobiota bacterium; assembly: GCA_030747575.1. Taxonomy (GTDB): domain Bacteria; phylum Verrucomicrobiota; class Verrucomicrobiia; order Limisphaerales; family UBA1096; genus UBA1096. The sequence goes on from JASLKI010000142.1 coordinate 72, forward strand.
ACGGAGCGGGTGGCTGTTTTCGGATCCCACGCGGCGATCTGCCCCGCGCCGTTGGCTGCGCCATAGAGCAGACCGTCCGGGCCAAGGCGCAGGCCGTTGGCATGACCGGTGTTCTCGGCGAACAACTCGACTTTGTCGTCGTTGCCGATGCGGTAGATTTTTGATGCCGGCACGTCGGTAAAAAACACGTTGCCATCGGGCATCGCGGCCAGGCCCTCAGCCCAGCCGTGGCCGTCGCTGAGCAGTTGCCAATCCTCGCCTGGTTCAAGGAAGCGAACCGCCTCGTTGAGGCACTGGTCGTAATGCGTCTTCACCTCGGCGGCATCGCTGTGCCAAAGCCAGCGCATCGCGTCGGGGAAAATCGCGTTGCCGTGTTTGCGGTTGTGATGGCCCTTGCCCCATTCATGTTTCAACTCGTAGCCAGAAAACTTAAACGCGCGCTGCATCATCTGGTTGGCAATCCACCAGTCGCCGCCGTAAATGTTCAGGTCGTTTTCGCCGTCCTGTAAAAAGATACGGAGTGGCTTCGGCTCGGTTTTTCGGATGTGCGTGGGGATCCCGTCGCCGCCACGAAGACCGACGTAAGTGCCGATCGTCGAGTAAACACGGCGAAACGAATCTGGCCGGTGCCAGGCGACATTGAAGGCGCAGATCGCACCGGAGCTGGCACCGGTTATGCCGCGCAGGTTCGGGTCGGGGCTAAACGTAACCCCGTGCGTCCGCTCGATGTGTGGCAGCAACTCGTCGATCAAAAACTGCGAGTAGCGGTCGCTCATGTCGTCGTACTCGAGGCTGCGGTTGAATCGGGCCTGGGCGTTTTCGTTTTGGGCCGGCACCACGCCGGGACTGACGAACACGCCGATCATCACCGGGATGTCACCCCGGTGGATGAGATTGTCGAGCGCGTTGAAGGTGGCGCTGTTGACATAGGCTTTGCCGTCCTGAAACACCATCAGGCTGGCCGCCTGGCCGGGTTTGTACTGCGCTGGCACGTAAATCCAGTAGTCGCGATCCGTTCCGGGGTACACCGTGGAGTCGGCAAACTTGGCTTGGGTAAATTTGCCGCTGGGAACGCCAGCCTGCTTTTTCGAGTCGGGATGGACGGGGTACTGCTCCTGTTGCGAGAAGGCGATTGGCGCGAACATCGAGCCGGCGATGATGAGCTTGGCCAGAAAGGAAATGGTTTTCACGCCGCGCAGGCTAGGGGAACTAAGCTTGGCTGTCACGCCGCCGCGCTTGGGCAACTTGATCAAAATTTCGCCGCGTGCTTGCCGATCGGGTGGCGAGTCCCTACTCTCCCCGGCGATGTCTGGCTTGGGGCCTAAAGCCATCCTCGCACTTGAGGACGGCACCATTTTCGAGGGACAGGCGTTCGGCGCTTCGGCGTCGGTCGCCGGGGAGGTTTGTTTCAACACCTCAATGACGGGGTATCAGGAAATCCTGACCGACCCGTCGTACAAGGGGCAGATCATCACGATGACCTATCCGCTCATCGGCAACTACGGTGTCAATGAGCAGGACGTGGAGTCGTACCAGACGCACGCCAGCGGGTTTGTCGTCCGTGAACTGTCGCCGGTCGTGAGCAATTACCGCGCGGACAGTTCGCTCGGCGACTACATGGAACGCAATGGCATTCCCGGCATACAGGGCATCGACACCCGGGCGCTGACCAAAAAGCTGCGTGTCCGCGGCGCGATGAACGGCTATCTCACGACAGAGAGCGACGCCACCGCCGAGAGCGCCTTGGCCAAGGCGAAGGAGTGGCCCGGACTGGTCGGCGTCGATTACGTGAAAGAGGTCACCCACGAGTCGGCATTTGCGTGGGATGAAAACGATGAGTTGAGCCCGGCGTTTCGGCTGCCCAAGGGGCAGGGCGAGCTCGACGGCCGCAGCCAGCGCGACCCCATGCCGGCGGCAGACATCCCGATTGTTGCCTACGATTTCGGCGTCAAGTACAACATTCTGCGCAAGCTGCGGCAGACTGGTTTTGCGGTGACGGTGGTGCCGGCGGACACACCGCCGGCGGAGGCGCTCAAGCATAATCCGGCTGGCATTTTTCTCTCAAACGGCCCCGGTGACCCGGCGGCGGTGACGTATGCGGCGGAAGCGGTTGCGGCGTTGCTGAAGAAGGGACTACCAATTTTTGGTATCTGCCTTGGCCACCAAATTCTCAGCTTGGCCATGGGCGGCAAGACGAGTAAGTTGAAGTTCGGGCATCGCGGTGCAAACCAGCCGGTGAAGGATTTAGATAGTGGCCGGGTGGAGATCACCTCGCAAAACCACGGATTTACGGTGGAAACCGACTCGCTGCCAAGCGACGTGGCGGTGAACCGGATCAACCTCAACGACCAGACGGTCGAGGGGTTGAGGCACAAGACCAAGCCTGTCTTCTGCGTGCAGTATCACCCGGAAGCCTCGCCCGGGCCGCACGACTCGAGCGGGATGTTCGGCGAGTTCCGCCAATTGATCGAGAAGCACGGCTGATTTGGTCAAGCGCTTTGCCAAGGGCGCTTCATATTCGCCCCCACAAAAAAGCAAGACAGTCGCAATCAAAAGCGCTGCCTTGCTCTTCATCCTGAAATTTCCTTTTGGTTAACTGGCCGGAGCCTCCTTTGCTGCAGCCTCGGGCTCTGGCTCAGGGAGGGGGTTGGTGCTTTCGACGCGAACCTTGAGGTTGGTGCTAACCTCGGCGTGCAGGCGTAACTTGACCTCGTGGACGCCAATCGTGCGGATCGGCTCCTCGAGATGAACCTTGCGGCGGTCGATCTTTATCTCGAATTGCTCGTCGAGTTGCTCGATGATGTTTGCAGGGGTGACTGATCCGTACATTTTGCCGGTGTCGCCGGTCTTGACCTTTAGGTGCAAAATCAGGTGCTTGAAACTTGCGGACAGTTCCTTCGCGTCCTTGGCCTCGCGGATTTCACGGGATCGGCGCTGCTTGCGAAGGGCCTCAAGGCGGCGTTCGTTGCCCTCGGTCAACGGAATGGCCAGCCCTTGGGGCAGGAGATAGTTGCGGGCGTAGCCGGTGGCCACATTGACCTGGTCGGATTCCCCGCCCAGGCCATCCACATTCTTGATTAAAATAACGTCAGTCTTAGCCATGATTCACTTGGTTTGTTTAAAAGTTGAGTTCAGAACGGGACATCGTCGTCTCCGGGGCCATCAACGGGCGGGCCATCAGCGGGTTGGGATGGCGGCGGTGGGGCGGATTGCTGCGGGGTAGGGGATCCTTCATCACCCTTGCCGCCGCCAATGAACTCGAAGCGATCCAGCACAACACCTAATTTGCTGCGTTTTTGACCGGTGGTCTTGTCATCCCATTGGTCAAACTTCAATCTGCCTTCGATGTGAATCCCTTTTCCCTTCTGGAAATATTGCCCGATCACTTCGGCTTGTTTGCCGAAAGCTGTGATATCGATGTATGTGACTTCCTCTTTTTGGTTCCCGTCTTGATCTTTCCAGCGCCGGTTTGTTGCAATGCCGAAACCTGCGATAGCGGTTCCACTGGGCGTGTAGCGCAGTTCGGGGTCGCGGGTCAGGTTGCCCATCAGGATGACTTTATTGAAGCTTGCCATGGCTTGAGTCTAGCGCAATAGGGGTGGGGGTCAATATCCGCTTTAGCCTGGGCACGTGATGAAAACGCGAAAGACATCCTTGATTTTG
>JASLKI010000143.1 GCA_030747575.1 Verrucomicrobiota bacterium
GCGTCCCCCAGCGGATCAGAGGGGAACGGCGCCCCGTCCGTCCCTCCGAGACTGCCACCTGACTGCAGGCTGACGCGCCAGTTCTCGGAAAGAGCAGGGTCAGGATGGGTGTGAGGCGCGATCAAAACGAGACTGCGGCCAGACTGATCAGCCTCAACCGGCCAAGGAGGCTGATCATCGTAGGTAAACTCCACGATCGTACCGTTTTTCGCATCCTCCAATTTGAGGCGTTCCCCGCCGTTACTGAGCGCGGTGCCATTGGTGAAAGCACCCGCCACCGGATGGTTGGCTCCATAAGCGGTCTCAAAGGCGGCGAGATCGCGCACGATCAAGACTCGCTCACCCGGGGGCAGCGAGACGATGGCACTGCCAGTGAAATTAAATTCAACTCCTTGCGTGAAGCGAACCTCCTTCAAATTCAGCGTGTCCGAACTGCTGATGTTTAACAGTTCAACATATTCAGCCAGGTTGTCACCGGAAGGATGATACATTAACTCGCTGACCACGAGAAAACGTTGCGCGTCCGATGCCTGCCCGGAGAGGGTGGTTGTGTTATTTGTAGCTCCGGCAGCGTCAAGAATCACTAACGATTCCCCGAAATTTGAAAGGTGTCCTCTGTATCCACCCTGCACAAAAAGCCCTTCACCGCTTTTCGGCGATGAGTTGCGAGCTCGAAAAGCTGTCACACTTGGGCACACATAAAGGGCACCGTTCGGCTCAAGAACCGTTCCGGGCGCAAAGATATGCTCAACGCCCCCGGTCAACCGCCAGTCTGAGATGTCCACCGCAGTCGAATTTGGATTAAGCAGTTGGATGAATTCTTCGTCCTGATTTCCAGAGGCAGGATTTGCCTCGATTGCGCCAAAAGCGATTCTTGGTTCAAGAGTGCTTGGCGCGCTGATTCTGCCTGCGTAAAGCTCCGGAACGATTAGCATATCGCTGCTGTTCACGGTTTTGAACCCTTGAATCGCCAAAACGTTACGTCCTGTCCTTAGATTCTTCTTCTTATCCGAAACGTCAAATTTGATGTAAGCTCTCGGATTCGCCCCATGTGCCACCCGCGTGGACGAATTCCATTTGGGTGAAGCGGGTGAATTTGCAGAAACGAGATACTCACCGTTTAGATAAGCTACGAAGCCGTCGTCGTATTTAACCCGCAATTCAAGCAGATCCACCAAGGCCGGGTCTTTTACATCAAAATCGATCCGGATATAAACAGTGGTATTATTCCGCATTTGGTGGCCTACATCCACTCCGATGAGCGAATCGTACGCAGTTGCCCGGTCGTATCCCACGCCGGTTGGTCCGCTCAGCCAACCAGTTGTGTCTAAAGGCTCAAATGATGGATTCCCTGTCCAGGTGGTGCCGAGATTGCCGTTGGTGGGCACAAGTACCTTTGCGGCAGATTTATATACCACCAGGGGAGAATAGTTCATGGTTGGCTCTCCGCCGGTCTGTGGCAGCGGGATTTCGCCGCCCTTGCCAACAATCTGTGTGTTATAGATATATTTTCGGCGAGCGGGAAGATATTCGGTTTTCCAACGTTCAATCGCCTCAGTCATGGTTTCTACATCCTTATTCGTGTCTGTATACCGCACTTTTGCGCCGCGCTGCAGCCAGGATCCCCATTTCTTGAAATCAAGCCATGCATCCGACGGCACGATCGCTGAGGGATCGATCAACTGTGATTGTTCATTGAGGCGTCGCTCATAGTATAACTCGCTTTCTGGCGTGCCAGGCACGGGAGGCGGTTGGAGAAAACGATCCGTGAGCGTGCGGATGCGTCGCATGATCATGGCTCGCATGGCCGGGTTTGCGAACATGTGGGAGACAAGCCGAATGCGGGTGCCGCTGACCACAAATCCATTCGTGTAAAGTCGATTATCAAAATACGTGTTTTGGGTGTTCCAGGTCCGGCCATGGGAGAGATCAAGATCCCATGGCAGAATAGCCCATTCGCCGCTTTGTCCGGTATCGCGGTAAATATACCAGTTTTTACGGTGCATATCGATGTTCCTAATCACCGAGTTGGCTGCTAGCAAGTTGACACACCGCGGAATGTCGATGTTGTCATAAAGATAATTGGCCAATGGCTTCCCCCTAAGATCGAGGCCGTTGATTAGTGCCTGAAGGTCGGTATTTTTCTCAAACCGCCGTGTCTTCTTTTCCACGCCATTATTCGCATTGTCCCCTGAATCTTTGTTGAGACTGTTCGAGTAAACCTTGTACAGGGCACCCTCTCTGTTCAAGCCGGCCCTCTTTAAGTACGTATCATCCGCATCCTCGATCAGATCCGCCGTGCTAAAGAAACCGCCGTTATGTTGGACTCGCACGGTGTAGGCAAAATGAGCGGCCACCCCAGATTCACGCATCACTTCGTATGCAAGAACGTGACGCACTTTTGATTTGTCCGCCCAATTGGTAATCAGATCAATATCGGCCACTCTCGGTTCGTTTGCGTTCCAGCGAAATCGTTGCGTACGATTGAAATCGATATTGTAACTCTTCTTCGGAAAGCCGGCCGAGGATTGTCCATGCCGGGTAAACAGAATATTGTCGTAAAACTCGCCATTATAATAAACCGCCCCGCGCGAACCCCTGGAAGTTCCGGCAGCCGAGACATCTTTCGTGAACCAATGCAACACTGACAGGGAGGTTCTTATGCCGGAATCCTTGGCCACTGTTCCAAAGTACTGATCAGAATCGAGTCGAGCGCGATATGCCGGCTCTTTCGTTTTAGTTCCATCGCGGTCGGCCGCGACAAACCGCCAGCGTGTCATTTCTCCGGCAGCAAGCGCCGTTCCTGGAATGACCGCTGTCCATACTCCGTCACCCTTCACGGCATCGCTTCCTGTGCCGTTGTCATTCATCGGCAGCATGGCTTCATTCCCAAACATTTTCTGGTAATACAACTTTACCGTCGCAACCGGCCTGTTGACCGGACGAACGACGGCCGCAATGGTCAAAGGGCCGACTTCCGGTTGGGTTGGATTTTTATCCACCACGGATATGGTCGGCCCCGCACGAGTTCCGCCCTTATTCGGTTTACCCGGTGTTGGAGTCGAAAAGAAACTCCACACAGGGTCATCTGCCAGTGGGGCGAGGCCAAATGATCTATTCTGGATTTGTGCCGGATAGGATGGAGCGAAGTCACTAACCACAGTCGTTCCATCCGGGGCGACCAGTGCGAGGTAATCGCCATCCGCTGAAAGCCGAAAATTTGTGTGCAAATGAGCCGCAGGATCATCGCGATTCTTCCCAGAAGCAAAAACCACGAGTAATTCGTCCGGGGCCAGCGTGACAGCGGGGAATGTCCACTTGTCAAGATTCGCTGCATCGTCCGTAAGATGATAACCCGCAAGAGGGACAGCGACATTGTCCGGATTGTGAACCTCAATCCAATCGGGGAAACCACCGTCCTCGTCGGCCAATCGGGAAACATTCGAAGCCATAAATTCGGTGATGCGTAGCGCGCCGAAGCTTTCGGTCATGGCAGACAACAGCACACAAATGGCCAGGCACCAACGGTAGGAATTGAGTGTAAACACGTGTTCTCTATTTGATGAAACTGTCAGACACAGGCAAAGGCCGGCTTGTTGCCGTTTGTTTGAGCCCCTTCCCTTCGACCCAGCGGGTGTTGTATTTCCGGTGCAACTTATCACTCGGGAATGGTGGCCGCTCCTCCTGTCTATATTGTTGATCGTTCATCCCGTGAAAGGGTAGTGGCTCAACCTGAGCACCAGCCGCGACATGAAAATCGGAATCCTTGTCCCAACCATCCGCATAAAGGAAAAATTCGCGGATGCTCCCTGACGGCTTCGACGGCAATGAACTTGCCGTGAAACTCAGGGTCAGTTCATCGCCGCTGTTCATTATCATCAAACCTTCATCTCTTTCGGCGATCAACTCGGACACGCTGCCGTAGCGCGTGCACCAACCACCGGGGGTAATTGTCCAATGGGAGTTCGGGGTGACCCTGTCGTAGTCCGGAGTGATTGGCCAGTCTGGCGGAAGCTTCTGCACAGCGCTGAAGCCGCGAAACTGCAGATCGGCTTCGCTTGGTTGTATATAATTGATCCTAGTTTGCGAATCCGGTTTCTTCTCCATTAACGCAATACGGTCCCAATGAATCTCGAAGGCCCCGGTCAATCGCAACCGGCTCGTACCCGCCGCCAGCACACCCTCAAGATCGACCAGAATCGTTTTCGTTTTTCCGGCGGGCGCGCCAACGGTTACGTCCAAAGCCGTCCAGTTTCCGGGGGAAACTTCTGCTTCAAGTGTGGGGAAAGGAAACGGGAGAGACGAATCCAGCGAGGCGGCGATATTGGCCATTCCCCCGCCGAACCGTAGCCAACCGTTCATCACCAAAACCAAAGGTTTGCTCGTATCCAGCGGACCGAAGTCTAGTATCCACCCATGAGACTCAGCTAGTCCGCGGAGGTGGGGTGCGCGCAACTTCGGAGGTGACACACGCCGGCCATCCACGATTCTCAAAGCAGATGTGACCTCCTGTCCCTCAGCATTCTCAGCTCTGCGCAGCGGATGCTCTCGGTGCAACGTCATCAAGGCGCCCGGGGGGTAAGGCTTTCCCGGCAGCAGTTTGTCGGTCGGATGCACCTCGACGCCAGGTTCGTGATCCACAACAACCAGCTTGGCCTCGTCAAGGTAGAGCACTTCGCGAAGCTCTTCTGTGATCTTGAGCTGGAACACCCCCTCTTTTGCGAAGAACGATTGCTCGTCACCGATCCAGACCAATTCTTCAGGATCGGCTTCGATATGACGCCCCGCAGCAATCGGAAGGCCAAGCGGCGATGCGCCTAAAATATCAGTGATAAAGCGAAACCCTTTCCCGTCCCACGCATACAGGTAAGGGCAGGAACCTTCCTGAATGGTCAACTCCATGGCGAGTAAAGGCTCTTGGCAGTTCACCGGCACTTCGGCAGAGCCTTGAGGCCAGTTGAACCAATGCACTACAAACGAATCAAGCTTCCGGTTCTTTCCAACACCCACCTCCACTGGCAGGCGCTCCACCGTCCGTCTCAGGCGCAATCCATCCGCTTCGATCTCAATTTTGCAACCGATCCCGCTCGCATTCGAACGGTTTCCAAACATTTGCACCTTCACCTGCAGGTTAGCGTTGCCACCTTCGTTTCGCAGAAAACGTACCCCCCCGCTTGCCAAAGCGATGATCACATCCGAATCGCAGTCTCGGTCGAAATCAGCAAAGTGGATTTCCGACACCGCGCCATCAGAGTAAGATTCCAATCCGAGTGGGACGGTTTGTTCCTGAAATCCTGACAGGCCAAGGTTACGCCACACTCTGATTTTTTCACCAACCGCCCACAGGTCAAGCCAGCCATCGTTGTCGAAATCGACGGGCATCAACTGGCTGAAAGCCTCGCCTCCCGGCACCGGGATGTCCTTTCGCTCTCCTCCATTAAAACAAATGCTAATACTCCCGGCACCCACGACCGCCAAGTCAGGCCTCAAGTCGTTATCGAAATCACCTGCGCAAAAAGCCGATCCTCCCACCCAACCACTCTGCTCGCGAGGAACCAGCTTTCCGCCACGCTGCTTTTCCAGGAGCAACGGCGGTCGGTCCGTCCGGCTTGCGATCACATCCATGACATTGTCACGGTTCCAGTCCTCCATGACGACCGCTTGCACGTTGCGCAGCGATGCAGGCACCCCGGACATTCCCGTGATATTGGTAAACGACATCGTCTGCAAACCAATGCCTACCGTGCGTCCAGATTGTCGCAAAACCTGCACCTCATTGCTGTTGCCCGCCACAGCGACCAAATCCAGTTTCCCTGTGAAATCCAAGTCAATCAACAGGCCATTAATTGCGCCCAGCGTGCTTAAGCCGCTCGACGACGAGACATCCGTCGCCAACCCATTCGTGCCCATCCTGAATAGACGGCTGCCGTCGCCCCCAAGAACGACAATATCATCCAACCGGTCATTCTGGAGATCTCCCACCAGAATCTTGGAATAGGCAGCATCCGAGTTGGAGGGGTACGTCAGGCCATGGGGACGAAACACGCCGTTGGAGTTCAAGAGCAAACGAAAGCCAGCCCCCTGCTCGACCATAAAGAGACTGTTCCAACCTGTTCGGTTCACATCGGTCAACCCGATCGGACCGGAGAACTTATGCGCCGCATCTCCAAACACCTCATCCGTTGTGTCAACGAATTTGATTCTGATTCCTTCGCTCTCCGGTTGATCCAGCCTGAACGGAATGCGGGTACGGGTATGTATACTCCGCTCGAACACGCCGGCCCCCATCGCCGGCCCCTCTCCCTCGATATTGTTCTGATGCAATTGCAACTCGAGTTGTGCCTCCTCCTTTCTCCCAGCCCGCAGGAGCGACCGGGCCAAAAGAAAATGTGCCGTTGAATGGAGGCGGTTGGATTCCAACCGAATACCCTCCCGAAATGCCGCAATGGCTTCATCCCATTGTTCCAAGCCCATCCTGGCCATGCCGAGTTGAAAGAATGTTGCTGTTACTCCCGGATCAATTCTCCTGGAATTTTCTAGGGCTTTGACGGATTCCTCCGGATTCAACAGACGAAGGTACGCCGACCCTTTGATGAAGTACGCCGCCGCTGAATTGGGCTCGAGTCTTAATACTTCATCTGTCTCTCGAATCGCCTCCGCCCCGGCGTCGCTCAACAAATAACCATTGGCCAGATTCAAATGAACGTCGGGATCATTCGGAACCAGGGCCGCAGCCTCCTTGTAGGTTGCCAACGCGTTCGTGGCATCGCCCTGGTCCAGATAATTCTTACCAGCATTCATGAGGGTGAGGTACTTCTCAGAAGGACCATTTGCGGAAACCTCGATTTGGCTCGTTGAACCGGACGGACTGCGATTGCATCCTGTGAGACAGATTGCCAGCAAAAGCAAACACACTGATTTGCCAATATGTCTTAACATGAGCCGCAGTTCATCACTGAACGAACGAAGAACACTTTTACGTTTGAGTCGAAACATCTCAATTTAAAGTTCATTTGTAAAAAAACAAAGCAAGCGGCGGACCGGCGATCAACAGGATGTAAGCGACGACAGTTGCTCCAGATTCAGCAAGCAGAGTAAAGAGGCTGGGAGGGTTCATTGGTCTTGGTCGTTGTAAGGTCTATACTTTCAGAAAAATCTTTTTGCGGTATAGGCAATACAACAAGCCCCACTTTATGGCCAACAGCGTGACGGCCAGCAGGAGCGTTCTGTGTTCGCCGGCGAGCATCAGGATTCCGCCGAAGAGGCTCTCGTTTGTGTAGTCGAAATCAAAAAAGCTGGGGGCCATGTAAATCAGAATCGAGTTGGCCCCGATCACGGTGAAAAACAGCGTGCCCCTGCGGAATTGGTAGACGTCGATCACGAGATAAAACAGGCTCAGAAGCAATAGGCTCCACCCGGCGCAGTTTAGCACGAACGAACTGGACCACAGGTTTTTGTTGAACGGGAAGTCGATATTCCACAACCACGCAAGGCCAATGCACACAACGCCGGCGATGGCCATGAAGCGGGTTTTCTTCAACCCGTCGATATCGTTGCGTTTTAGCAACTGGCCTGTGAGGCATCCCAGCAGCGCCGTGGCGATCGCGGGGATGACGGCGAACAGCCCCTCGGGATCGTGGGCGTCCTTGTAAAGTTTCCCCGGCACGAGGTGTCGGTCGATGTAGTCTGTCAACGTGTGACCGGCACGGAGATCGCCCGCACCGAATTCCGGCACGGGAATGAATCGCAGCGCCGCCCAGTAACCGACGAGCAGCCCCACCACCCAGATCAACTGGGCGCGCCATTGGGTGTTCGCGGTTATCAACGCGGCAAACATGTATGCCAGGCCGATCCGGCCCAGAACACTGGCGTAGCGCATTTCTCCCCAGCCCTCCGCGCTGGCCAGGTCGCGGCTGAGCAGCCCGTTGTAGACGACGCCCAGCAGCACGAGCATCAGCCCGCGCTGGACGAAGTGAAGGTGAAGACCCGCCCGGCTCCCTCCCTTGGCCAAGCGGTTGTCGATCGAATATACCGTGGACACCCCGGCGATAAACAGGAACAGCGGGAAGATTAGGTCGTAAGGCTCGAACCCGTGCCACTCGGGATGATGCAGCCGGTGTCCCAGCCATTCACTCAAATCCACGGAGAAAACCGCCACCAAGGCTAGGATTACTGTCTTGCCGCCGATGATCCAAAACATGTCAAACCCCCGCAGCACATCCAAACTCCTCAGCCGCTCGGGGGGGGCCTTGGTTTCCGGTCCGTTTTCCTCAAGCATGACGAGAATGTGGCAGGCATGGTCAACGCACGCAAGCGCAATGCGCCCCCAGATTAGGGTAAAAGTTACTGAGAGTCAT
>JASLKI010000144.1 GCA_030747575.1 Verrucomicrobiota bacterium
CTGAATTGATGCGGCGGCGCATTATCCATCCGCATGACAATGAACATCCACGCAAGAACCACAATGGCAGTGAGCGCCGTGACAAAGCGGATGAGCTGGGTTTCCCGCCTCCGAGAGGCCACCAGCAACTCACGACCAACACTGGAAAAGGGGTTCACCTTGTGAGTTTCAAGTTATCGGTCTCAAGTTTGAAGCCAACCCGTGAACCGACGGCACTTGGCCAAGCGCTACTAGGTTTGTTCGAACTCGCCTTTTTTCAACTTGTCGAGGTAGTCGTTCAAGTCGGACTTCACGCCGCCGGCGAGAAAGTAGAGGCCAAGCACATTTGGAAACGCCATGCCGAGAATCATCAGATCGCCAAAATCGAGGACGTTGGTCGAGGTGATGATCGAGCCGAGAAACACCATAACCAAAAACAGCCAGCGATAGACCATGGACGAGCCGTCGCCAAACAGCCAGGCCCAGCAACGCTCGCCGTAGTACGACCACGAGATCATCGTGCTGAAGGCAAACAACACCACGGCTGCCGAAAGGATATAGGGAAACCAGGTAATCTCAGACTTGAAGACGGCTGAAGTCAGGCCGGCGCCGTTGCTGGCATCGGCAAACGGCTTGGCCGCCTCAGCCGCCGAGCCGCCCTCATAGTGCCCGGTGATGACGATCACCAGGCCGGTCATGGTGCAGACGATGATCGTGTCGATGAATGGCTCAAGCAGCGCCACGATACCCTCGCGGACAGGGTGGTTTGTCCTAGCCGCCGAATGGGCAATCGCCGCCGAACCAACACCGGCCTCATTGGAAAACGCCGCCCGCTTAAAGCCTATCACCAACACGCCGATGAAGCCGCCCCAGGCCGCTCCCGGGTAGAAGGCGCTTTCGAAGATCGTCCCAAACGCAGCGGGAATTTCTGAAGTGTGCTTTAACAGCACCACCAAGCAGGTCAGCAGGTAAATGCCGCACATGGCCGGCACAATCTTCTCGGCGGTCAGCGCAATTCGCTTGATCCCGCCGATAATGACGAGGCCAGTGAGCACCGCCATGACCAGCCCAAACACCCAGCGGTGATCGGCCAGCCAAGGAATCGTTTCCTGCACCGCATTCAACGACTGGTTGACCTGAAACGTGTTGCCACCGCCAAACGAGCCGCCGATGCATAGGATGGCAAACAGGACAGCGAGACCCTTTCCAAACCCACCGAACCCCTTTTCGGCCAAGCCCTTGGTAAGATAAAACATCGCTCCGCCCATGACGCGACCGTCCGGCCTTGTCTCACGGTACTTTTGGCCGAGCGTACACTCGGTGAACTTTGACGACATGCCAAGGAACCCAGCGATGATCATCCAGAAAATCGCCCCCGGCCCACCTAGGCTGACAGCGATGGCCACGCCGGCGATATTACCCAGGCCAACCGTCGCAGAAAGCGCAGAAGAGAGCGCTTGAAAATGACTGACCTCGCCCTCGGCATCGGGGTTGTCGTATTTGCCCCGGACGACATCGACCGCATGCTTGAAGCCGCGAAAGTTGATGAAACCCATCCGGAGAGTGAAGAAGATGGCCCCCACAACCAGCCAAGCGACCACCAGCGGAATTTCCGTGCCTGAGGACGAAGTGTAAATGGGAAAGAAAAATGCTGAGGCGATCCAGCCCACCAGTGTTCCGGCCATGGCATCCACCTGATCGAACATGCCACTCTCCTTTCCCTCCTCCTGAGCAAATGCCGGGGCAACGGAAAGAGCGAACGCCATGCAGGCGGCCAAGAAATGGCGGATCACGCTCGCCGGCGTTATGCAGTTTTTTTGTCCTGAAAACGCTTCAGTAGTTTGTTTCATTTCGGTTGTTCGGGTTTTTCCAAAAAAAAGAGCCGGGGTTCAGCCCGGCCCTTTTTGCCAAAAATCATTCCTCAATGCGACCCTCACTTGAACGGGTTGAAATACCTGTCGATCAACTGTGGGCTTTTCTGGATTTCCATGATCCGCTCATGCTTGATGCTCTCGGCGTGGCCGTCAAAGTAGCCAGCGTTGATGCCAGTCTTGTGCATGGTGTGAATTTTCTCTCCCATCGCGTTGACTCCAACGGCCTGGCCATTGCGATTCCCGAACGCTGTTCCGTGCGGGTGAAAGCTGGCGTTGCGCATTGAGTGCGGATCCTCATTCAGTAAAAGGAACTTCTCGGACGGATTCCGGACAATCGAATACTTAACCCCGGGATTCACGCCGCTAGTTTGCCCGTTCATGTAACTTGTCATACTAAAGTTAACCCGCAACGCCAAGCCGATCGGCCCCGTGCTCGGACACCGGTAAACCCCGTAAACCGTCTTGTTGCGCGTGTCGGGCATCCTATTACCACGAAGGATGTCCTGGCCAGTCACGTGAGTGAAAATCGATCCCGCCTCAGCGTGGAACGCTATGTTCCGGTCGTACTTGCTCCAGTCCCTGTTTCTTTGCAATACTGCGTCGCCTGGGCCACCCCAAATCCAGTCCTCATGCCAGTTCCGGTCAGTCGAGCCTGCGAAGGGCAGATGATCATCATAATCATCCTTGTACATGTAGATGCCCAAGCCAACCTGGCGCATGTTACTGAGGCACTTGGCGGAACGCCCACTCTCCTTGGCGCTGGCCAGGGCCGGCAGCAGTAGCGAGGCCAAAATCGCGATGATGGCGATCACGACCAGCAACTCAATCAGCGTGAAACCCTGTTTTTTTTGAGAGTTAATTATCGGTTTCATTTTTTCTCATGGGCAAAACTAACGCTGTTTCCTTCAAAATGCCAACGCATTTTTAGCATAAAAAATCGCGCTACTCTCGACAAACAGGGCAATCCACCCTTGGCCGCAGCCGCACCGAATTGAAAGACATCGCTCTCAAATCGCAGGTAAGCAGTCGATTAAAGAGTGGCTCGCCCAGCCCGGCGATGATCTTGATCGCCTCCATCGCGCCGAGGCAGCCGACCGCGCCCGACACCGCGCCGATGACCGGGAAGCGCCGCTGCCAGTCGTCCGGCTTCTCCGGATAGAGGCACCGCAGGCAGCCGGTCTTGCCCGGCTTGAAGCTCGTGATGTGCGCCTCGGTCTCGTACATCGCGCACTCGACCATCGGCTTGGCCAGTCGCACACAGGCATCATTCATCGCGAAGCGCTCCTCGAACAACGGCGCGCAATCCACCACCACGTCCGCGCGCCCGACGAGTTCGGTGGCGTTGGCCTCGCTGACGTTTTCCGGCACGGCGACGATCTCGAGCCGTGGGTTCAGCGCGGTGAGTGACTCGGTTGCGATGTCGATCCGCGCTTGGCCAAGCGCATTGTGGCGCATGAGCAATTGCCGGTTCAGGTCGCTTGGCTTGAGCGTGCCGCCGTGCGCCAACACCAGCCGGCCCACCCCGGCCGCCGCCAGTTCGTACGCCACCAAGCCGCCCAAGCCGCCGACGCGACTGACCATCACAGTGGCCGCCTTGAGCCGCCGCTGTCCCTCCTCGCCGAAGCCCGCGACGGTCATTTGCCACGAGTAAACCTCGCGCTCAACATCCGTCAGCTCCGGCAGTTGTCCATCGTCAGCCATCACGTCATTTCCAAAAAGTTAGACGCGGATTCCACGGATGTTCACGGATTGAAAATTAATCCGTGGAATCCGTGTCATTTCTCTTTCTGCATTTAAGCACAACTTCTGTTTTCATCGCGTGCCACTTTGCCATCGGCCAAGCGGAAGTGGCAACCTGCAAGGCGTCTGGCTTCGCTTGGGCTGTGGGTGATGTGCAGAATCGTCACGCCCGTTTCGCAGTGCACGCGCTCGAGCAACCGGCACATCTCGCCGTGCAGTTCCTCGTCGAGCGCGGCCAACGGCTCGTCAAGGCACAGTACAGCCGGCGCGTGCGCCAACGCGCGGCCAAGCGCAACCCGCTGCGCCTCGCCGCCGCTGAGCTTGTCCGGCGTGCGGTCGAGCAGCCCGGTGATCCCCAGCAACTCCGCCAATTCATCGACGCGCCCGGCGATCTCCGCCTGGCCAAGCGCGCGCAGAACGAGTGCGAAGGCTAGTTGCTCCCGGACGAGCATCGTCGGGAACAGCGCGCGATCCTGCGGTACGTAGCCGACACCGCGCTCGGCCGGCGGCAGTTGGGTGACGTCGCGCCCGCCGAGGATGACCCTTCCGCCGGCGATGTTGCGCAGACCGCAGACCGCCTCAAGCAGTGTTGTTTTGCCGCAGCCGCTGCGGCCCATCAGCACGCCGTACTCGCCGGAGGCCAGCTCCAAGCTGAGGTCGCTTAACTCAAAACTGCCCTGCCGCAGCTCGATGTTCTCAAGAGCAATCATGCGAAAATCCGTTTCATGCCCAGCGTCCGGGCGATGATGAACACCACGACGGCGGCACCGATCATAATGAGCGACACCGCCAGCATCCCCTCGGTGCGCCCGGCTTGCAGCTCGAGAAAGGCGCTCGTCGGCAGCACCTCGGTTTTCTGTCGAGTGGCACCTGCGAAGACGAGGATCGGCCCGAACTCGCCAAGCGCCCGCGCCCACGCCAACGTGCCGGCCGCCAGCAGACCTCCCCTGGCCTGCGGCATGATGACACGCCAAAACGCCTGCCGCCGGTTGCAGCCCAGCGTGAGGGCAACCTGCTCGAAGCGGTGCGGGATCTGGTCGAACGTCACGCGCATCGTCCGTACGGCGAAGGCGCACGCCACCATGAATTGCGCCAGCACAACCGCCGGCCACTTGTACACCACCGCGTCGCTGAGCCACTCCGGCATGTAGCGAAACAGGATGAGCAGACTCAGCCCAACGACCAGCGGCGGCAGCACGATCGGGATGTCGAGCAGCGTGTCGATGACCGGTTTGCCACGAAACTCGAACCGGCTCATCATGTAGCCGATCGGCACCGCGACCCACAGAGACAACAACGTCGTGAGCGTGCAGCTGATCAGGCTCAGCTTGATGGAAAAACGGATGTCGCGGCTGCGCAACGCCTGCACGAGCGGGTTGGGCTTGGAGAGCGAAAGTTTCGCCGGCTGCTTTGCGGCACCGGTCACTGCAAACGAAATCTGGTTTGTCGCCGTGTCGGTGATTTCGCGGACGCCATCCCACCCCGGCTCGCCCGCGTCGCTCACACGGATGAACTCGCCCCACAACAACCCGTGAGCCACGTCAGTCGTCACGGTGGCAACGTCATTCGTGACGGCGATGCCCAACACGCGCGCCTCCGGTCGCAGGGATGCCGTGATCGGCCGGCCGCTAGCGTGCGACAGCAGGACAGCTTCACCGGACGCCGCCCGGAACAGGCCGTCGCTGGCGATGTGCTGTTCGCCAAGTTGCAACCCCGCATCATTTTTGCCCTTCCGAAAAAAATAGCCCCGACTGGGCTCAACCGAGACAGTGACTTCGTCGCCGGTGTATCGCCCCTGCTTCACCATTTCCGGGCCAAGCAGCGGCCGATCGCTGTAATTCAAAAATACCAAATCGGCCAGGACCATCGCGCCGATGATGAGCAGATAGCTGCCGCCCAGCACGCCGAGGCCAATGAGGAACGGCTTGTCGGAAGCGATACGAAAACCGGATGGCTTTGAGCCGCTCATTGGCCGTTGGCCTCCCAGCTGAAGCCCAGTTGCTCGAACCGTCGACGTGATATCTGCGACGTGATGTGCTCCATCAGCCGCTTGGCCAAATGCGGGTACGGCGTAGTTTTGCTGGCGGCGATGTTTTGCACGGCGAGCGCGCGCTTGGGCTGCAGTTGCACGGCGTCGAACCGGCCCCTCAAGTGCTGGATGTTCGCCTCGTACACGAGCGCCACGTCGAGTTTCCGGCCCGCCTCCATCGTTTGCACCAGGGTGTGCGCGGTGTCGGCCATCATCTCGATGTTCTGCTGGATGGCGTCAAACTGCCCGGTCTCTCGGCACAATTCGTGGCTCAGTGCGCCGAGCGTACTCGCCTTGGGGTCAGTCGTGCCGACGCGCAGACCGCGCTTGGCCAAGTCGGCGAGCGAGCGGATGCCGCGCGGGTTGCCCTTGGTCACGAGCATCACGATGCGGGTGCTCGACACATTGAGATCCGGGCCAAACGGGTTGCCCATTTCCTCCTGCGCCATGTCTAAGTACGACGCGTCGCAGGTCAGGAACAGGTCTGGCAGCCCTTGGTCACCAGTCTGCATTTTGCCGACCAGCGTCCCGCAGCCAGCGTACACCACATCAATCTCGCAACCTTCGCGCTGCTGAAACTCGCGGATGGTTTTCTCCACCGCCTCGCGGTTCACGCCGCCGCAATCAACGCGCAACCTGGGCGTCCCGGCCCACTCGTCGCCGGGCAGCGGCTCGTAGTGGTGCCCAGCGAACACCGCCCCGCCCCGCGTCGGCGCAGCGAGGTAGCGGGCAAACTTCAGCGCCAGCGCCGGCCGCCTCGTCGTCGCCGTGACCGCCACGGAAATGTCCGCCTTGCCCGCCCCCAGCTCCGGCAACTCGACTACTCGCAGCCCAAACTGCCGCGCGACCGAGTCCCACACGAATGCCGCCTGCGTCCCGGCGTTTTCCTTCACAGCTAGCGCCGCCTCGGTCACGGTTGGGAACGAGGCCGCCTTGGCCTCATCCACGGCCGGCCAGTGGCCGGATCGCTCAAGCATTTTTTTCATCTTCTTGCCGACACCGGCAAGCGGATCGCAAATCACGAACGAGATTTTTCTCCGTAACAAGTCGTCGCAGTTGGCCACGTCCAGGCCGCTGCCCGGCTTGACGCCCAGCACCACCTTCCACGTGGCCACCTTCAGCGACTCAGCAGTCAGACCGTCGGCCCGCGCGCGCTCGGCATAAACATAGTCCGCCGGGATATAGACATCCGCCCGCGGCGACCCGCCCTCCTTGTCGAGCTTGAGCTTGTTCGCCAGCACGCCGCTGCTGCTGTACTCGAGGGACACCTTCGCGCCGGTCTCCTCCTCGAATTTCCCGGCCGCCTCCTCGACCGCCTTCTTGACTCCGGCCGCACAGTAGACGACCAACGTCTGCTTGCCATCGCCGGTATCGCGGTTGAGAAAAAACACCAGCGCCGCCACCACCGCCAGGGTCAACACCAGCAACCCCGTGCCGCCTCGGCTGCCTTGCCTATATTTGTACCCTGAATCGCCCATCGTTCCTTGTTCGCGGCGGCAGACCATGCCGCCAGCCTTCCCCTGAAACAAGTTTACAAAAAGACTTGCCCGGCCACCGCGCCAGGCAATCATGTGGGCCCGCATGCCGAGCCGGGTGGAAATTCCCATTTTACAGATCGACGCTTTCGCCGACGAACCATTCACCGGCAACCCGGCCGCCGTCTGCCTCCCTGACGTCGAACCGCCGGCCGACTGGATGCAGCAGATCGCCGCCGAGATGAACCTTTCCGAGACGGCGTTCACCTGGCCAAGCGGCGATGGTTACGGGCTCCGTTGGTTCACGCCGGTCGCCGAGGTTGACCTGTGCGGGCACGCCACCCTGGCCACCGCGTTCGCGCTTTGGGAAACCGGCCGCGTGGACAGCGACGACGATATTTCATTCGCCACCCGCAGCGGCGTGCTCGAGGTCCGTCGCGAACAAGACATGATCAAAATGAATTTCCCCGCGGAACCGGCGACGAGCTGCGAGCCGCCCAACGGCTTGGCCAAGGCGCTTGGCGCGGAGATTCTGTGGTGCGGCCAAAACCGGATGGACCATCTCGTGGAGGTCGCCAACGAACAAACGTTACTCGACCTGCGGCCGGACTTCGCGAGCCTGGCCAGGCTCGACACGCGCGGCGTCATTGTCACCGCCGCCGCCGAGCGCGACAACGTTGACTTCGTTTCGCGCTTTTTCTGCCCCGTGCTTGGCATCGACGAGGATCCCGTCACCGGCTCGGCGCATTGTTGCCTTGCGCCGTTTTGGGCGGGGCGGCTTGGCCGCGACGAATTGAGCGGCTTTCAGGCATCCCAGCGCGGCGGCGTTGTCTGTTGCGAAGTGGCCTGCAACCGCGTCGAGTTGAGCGGTCGCGCCGTCAAGATTTTCTCCGGCACAATGAACGCGCCGCCAGCGGGGGCTTGACCCGCCACGGGGCGAGGCTTCACGTTGGCTCCCGCTGATGGGAACCGACACCCAACCTTCGCCCGAACAAATCGCGCAACACGTCCGGCAAAGCCTGCCCGCCGGCGGGCTCTTCGCCGGGCACCAATGGCGCGTCGCCACGCAGCCGTTTCCGCTCGACAAGAAAACCGTCCAGCAACTCGAGCAACTGGGCCGCGTGCTGCTCAAGTTTTACCAAGCCGCCAACACGATTTACCGCTGGAGCGCCGAGGGGAGGCTCCCCGCCTGGCCAAGCGCTTGGCTGGATCGCGGCAAGCCGCAGTCGATCATCGACCTGCAGCGCAGCAAAGAATTCCGCGCCGAGTTGCCGCGCGTCATCCGGCCCGACATTTTGCTCACCGACGACGGCCCGCGCATCACCGAACTGGACAGCGTGCCCGGCGGCATCGGCCTCACCGCCTGGCTCAACCGCGCCTACACCGGGGCCGGAGCCGAAGTGCTCGGCGGCGCAACTGGCATGCTCGACGGCTTCGCCGGCATTTTCGGCGACGCGGCGAACGTGCGCTTGATCGTCTCCGACGAGTCCGCCACGTACCGGCCGGAGATGGAATGGCTCGCCGGGCAGATCGATCCCGGCCGCTTCAGCGTCCACGGGCAGGATTTTGCCGATTTTGGCGACGGCGATGCGGTGTACCGTTTTTTTGAATTGTTCGACCTGCCAAACGTGCCCACCGCCGAGCCGCTGTTCGCCGCCGCCGCCGATAAACGCATCAGCGTGACGCCGCCACCGAAAGCGTTCCTCGAGGAGAAGATGCTCTTCGCGCTTTACCACAACCGCAACCTCGCCGAGACGTGGCGGCAACAGCTTGGCGACAGTTTCCAGCGCACGCTCGAGGCGCTCCTGCCGCAAACGTGGGTGATCGATCCGGCGCCGCTTCCGCCGCATGCCGCCTTCCCCGGCCTTGGCCTCACCGACTGGCAACAACTCAAGAATCTCTCGCAAAAGGAGCGCAACCTGATCCTGAAAATCTCCGGCTACTCCGAGCAGGCCTGGGGGGCGCGTGGCGTCTGGCTTGGCAGCGACCTGCCTCGCGACGAGTGGGCGGCGGCGGTGGATCAGGCGATCGAGGGCTTCGACGAGTCGCCGCGTATCCTGCAGCGTTACCACCGGCCAGCTCGCGTCAATGCCGAGTGGTTCGACTTCGAACTTGGCCAAGCGCAGGCGATGCAGGGCCGCGTGAGGCTCTGCCCGTACTACTTCGTCCACGGCGAATTTGACACGGCCAAGGCCACCCTCGGCGGCGTGCTGGCCACTATCTGTCCCGCCGACAAAAAAATCATCCACGGCATGAGCGACGCTATCCTCGCCCCCTGCGCGCTTGGCCATGCGTAATCAAGTGAGATTCCTCCTTGACCGCTTGACAACTCGCCTGGCCAGGCGAACCCTACGGGCGGCATGAAAAAGATTTTAAACTTTGCTGGACTTGTTTTTGCGGGACTGCTTCTCACCGGCTGCGCCTCCGACAAGGAATTGCGCAAACTTGAAGTGGGCTATCAGGTGCAACTCGAGGAATATGCTACCGCGCTAAAGAGCGGTGAAATCACCAAGGCCGAGCACGATAAAAAAGTCACCCAGCTCAATTCCCGCTACGGACGGCGCCGCGCCATGATGGAGCGGGACATTTACGGGAGCGGCATCAAGTCAACTGGACGCCGGCCCGCGATCAGCCAGGGCCGCCGTCGCTACTGAGCCCAAAGTCGATCGTTAAAAGGTTTTTGCTAGTGACAAGTCTCCCGCCTATCGTCGTTGGCGTGAGCCGTTTTTTTTGTTCTCTACTCTTCGTTGTTGGGTTGGCTGGTGGCTTTGCCGCCGGGAAACCCAACATTGTTCTCATCATGTGCGATGACCTTGGCTGGGGGGATGTCGGGTTTAACGGTAACAAAATCATCCGCACACCGCACCTCGACGTGATGGCCAAGGCGGGGCTGAAGTTCAACCGGTTTTACGCGGCGGCGCCGGTTTGCAGCCCAACGCGCGGGAGCTGCGTCACCGGTCGGCACCCATATCGCTACGGCATTCCGTTCGCCAACACCGGCCACATGAAACCGGAGGAGTTGACTCTGGCGGAGTTGCTCAAGAAACAAGGCTACACGACGGGCCATTTCGGCAAGTGGCATCTTGGCACGCTGACAAAAACCGTGAAGGAGGCCAACCGGGGCGGCCCGCGCGGCGCGAAACATTTTTCGCCGCCGCAGGCCAACGGCTTCGACGTCTGTTTCTCAACCGAGTCCAAGGTGCCGACGTGGGATCCGCTGCTCCGGCCCAAGGGCAACAACTCCAGCAAGTGGTGGGACGCCGTCTCTGACGCTGCCGAAGCCAAGCCGTACGGCACGGCTTACTGGAACGAGCGTGGCGAGAGTGTCACCGATAACACCCGTGGCGATAACTCGCGCGTTATCATGGATCGCGCGATCCCGTTCTTCCGCGGCGCGGCCAGGCGCGGCCAGCCGTTCTTCGGCATCGTATGGTTTCACGCGCCGCACCTGCCGGTGGTCGCCGGGCCGAGGCACACGGCGATGTACGCCGGACACGCGAAATACGCGCAGCATTACTACGGCTGCATCACCGCGCTGGACGAACAGGTCGGGCGGCTGCGCGCGGAACTGCGCGCACTTGGCGTCGCTGATGACACAATGCTTTTTTTCTGCAGCGATAATGGGCCGGAGGGCCAAGCCAGCAGCGCGCCGGGGACAGCGGCAAACCTGAGTGGACGCAAACGCTCGCTGCTCGAGGGTGGCATTCGCGTGCCAGGAATCGTCGAGTGGCCGGGGCGCGTGAAGGCCGGTCGCACCACGGACATCCCGTGCGTCACCAGCGACTACTTGCCGACGATTCTCGACTTGCTCGAAGCCAAGCCGGTTAGCGACCGGCCGATCGATGGCATGAGTTTGGTGCCGCTGATCGACGGAAATCTATCCAAGCGCAGCCAGCCGATCGGCTTCGAGTCGAAGGGGCAGCTTGCCTGGATCGGTGACCGGTACAAACTTTACCGCAAAGGCGGAGCGGCCGAGTTCAAGCTGTTCGATCTCGTCGCCGATCCGTCCGAGAAGAACGACTTGGCCAAGGCCAAGCCGCGCTTGGCCAAGCGCCTGGCCGGCGAGCTGGCGGCGTGGCGCGCCTCCTGCCAGGCGAGTGCAGCCGGAAAGGATTACTGACGGTGCACCGCCGCCGCCCAAAACGCCGTTGGCTGCATTGGCTGCTGCTGTTGGTGGTGCTCGATGCCGCGGTGTTTTACTGGTGGTGGAGCAACCAGGCGGAGCGGCGATACAACTCAATCATCCGCGATGCCGCGGCGGAGTTCGGTGTCGAGTACGCGCTAATCAAGGCGGTCATCTGGCAGGAGAGCCGTTTCCGGGAGGACGCGATGGGCGATGCCGGCGAGATCGGTCTGATGCAGTTGATGGAACTGGCGTCGTTCGAGTGGGCCGACGACCACGGCGTGCGCGACTTCGAGCACTCGCACGTGTACGACCCGCGCACGAACATCCTCGCCGGGACGTACTACATCAAGACGCGGCTCGACCGCTATCCTCACACCGACGATCCCCTGCCCTTCGCCTTGGCCGACTACAACGCCGGGCGCGCCCACGTGAACCGCTGGGCCAAGGATGCGGCCCGCACCAACGGCGCTGCGTTCCTGCAAAACATCGACTACCCCTCGACGCGCCGCTACATCGACCAAGTGACTCACCGGCGGAATCATTATCGGTAAAACCGGCCCGCTTGCCTGCTTGGCCAAGCTTGGGTAAACTTTGTACGTGCTGGTTGACTTCACAAAAATGAACGGGGCCGGGAACGATTTCGTGCTGATCGACAACCGCGCGCTTGGCCTCGAGTTGACATCGGAACAGATCCAAAAAATATGCCACCGCCAGCGCGGCGTCGGCGCGGACGGCGTGCTGCTGTTGCGCATGGCCAAGGGTGACGCCGACTTGGGCTGGGATTTCTTTAACCAGGACGGCAGCGAGGGGGAGATGTGCGGCAACGGCGCACGCTGCTTCGCTCGGTTTGCCCAGCGCCATCTCGACGGGCGCGAGTCGCTTTCGTTCGAGACGTTGGCTGGCGTAATCGAGGCGCGGCTCGACGGCGAAAGCGTCATCGTCAACCTCACGCCACCGCAGGATTTCCGCATCGGCGAGCGTATCAACACTTCCGCCGGTGAACTGGAGATTCACTCGGTGAACACCGGCGTGCCGCACGCGGTGTTGTTCGTCGACGACGCCGACAAGGCGATGGTCTCCGAGTTGGGCCACGAGATTCGCCATCACGAACATTACGCGCCGGCCGGCACGAATGTGAACTTCGTGCAGCTCACCGGCGACGGCTCGATCCGTGTGCGCACGTTTGAGCGCGGCGTCGGCGAGACGCTTGCGTGCGGCACCGGCGTGTCGGCGGCGGGACTGATCACCGCCAAGCTGCACGGCTGCGGCTCGCCGGTTCGCGTGCGCGTGCTCGGCGGCGACGACTTGGGTGTGGCGTTTGAGCCGGACGGCGACTCGTTCGCCAACGTGCAACTCACTGGCCCTGCGGAATTCGTTTACTCCGGCCAGATCGAAATTTGAACGGCCATCGCGCCGCCAAACATCGAAAAGCCTCAATCCATCTGCATGGTTCGGGACAGCAGTGAGGTTCGCCCGCTGAGGGACGGGGAACGGGCGACCGGGTTTCTGCTGTGCGGCGAAGGGCGTCTTCGACCTCGGGATCAGGCACGACCGGTTCCTAGACCTGACCGGCCGTGGAACAAGAGCTCGACGCGGCAGCGGCCTTTCTCCGCGACACCCCATAGTCGTAACCCCGATTGATCGACAAAAAAGGCCCCCGTCGCGGGAGCCGTTCTTGAAATATATTGTGCCGTTTACTTCTCGGCTTTTTTGCGCTTCAGCTCAAAGCTGAACGAGGAGAAATCTTCTACGTTGCCGGATGCATCAACGCCAAAGACTTGAGCCTCGATGTTGTTTCCGTCGATCCTGCGAAAAGCCACGGCCATGCTTTTAGTTTCTCCCGTGTCGGACGTGCTCGACATGGTGACCATCGGCATTTCATCTTTTGGTCCCCACTTGCCGGTGCTCTTTTTGCCGTTGCTGTCGTATCCGGTTTGCTCGATCTCGCCCGTCTTCGGGTTCAATGCAATGAGGCTGTACGACTCATTGTCATCGGTTTTCAAATGGGAGGCGATCACATGATCCTTCACGACCCACTTGTAAGTCAGGGTGAGAGTTCTTCCATCGATATCCGCCTCCCAACTCCCCAGCAACCAATCGGTTTGGTTTTCGCTGATTTGGTCAGCGAGTGATGCCTGTGCCTGATGAGTGCAGGCCAAGCCCATTATTGCAAATATTGTCAGTAACTTTTTCATTGTAGTTTGTCGCCAATAAAACCTTGTGCACCGGACAACCGGTTTGGGTTACAGCGGAACGGCAACCTGACAACACATCTCGGCCCATGCAAGCGATATCACGAGTGAGTCATGCCATCGACAGCACGCGCGGGGTGATTTTGACTTTTGCGTGTCGAACACGATACTTCGGCCTCGACGTGAGCATAATATCCAGAATTTTCAAGCGGCCCGGTGAGCGAATGGCTGAGAGGCTGGAATACGCCCCCGCCGCCGACACTATCGACACCAACGAAAAAATCCTCAAACCGCGGCGAAGATAACCGGCACGGTTCGACCCCCAAATCCCGGTGAGTTAGCCGCTACCGACTGCGACCCCTGATTCGGATATCCTCGAGCTGCGCTGTCAACCTGCCGACCAGTTCCGGCTTGGCCTGGGCCAGATCTTTTCGCTCGCCGAGGTCGCTCGACAGGTCGAACAACCGGTACGGTTTGGCGAACGGTTTGCCCTTGGGCGCCTCGCGTCCGCCGGAGCCGTTGCCGGCCACCAGCTTCCATTTACCATTTCTCAACGCGAACATGCCGCCCGCGCTGTGGTTGATCACCGGCGGACGCAGCTTGGCCCAGTCGCCGCCCCGGAACAGCGGCAGCCAGCTGAAGCTGTCCTCCGCCGCGTTGTCCGGCAACGTGGCCCCGGCAATCTCGGCGCAGGTGGCAAACAGGTCGACGTGCGCGGTGGTGCGGGCGCATTTTGAGCCGGGCTTAATCACCCCCGGCCAGCTCGCAAAAAACGGCACCCGATGGCCCGCCTCCCACACATCCGCCTTGGTGCCGCGCAGGTCGCCGTTGGCGGTGTGATGCGTTTCGTTGAAAGCCTGAATCGTCGGGTCGCTCAAGTGATCCTCCTTTTCATCAGCGCCACGACGGTGCATGAACGAGCCGTTGTCGCTCGTGAAAATCAACAGCGTGTTTTTCTCGATACCCGCTTCGCGGATCGCCTTCATCACCTGACCCACCGTCCAGTCCACCTGCATCACGAAATCGCCGTAAAGGCCGAGCTTCGACTTGCCGATGAAACGCGGGTGTGGCTGCACCGGCTTGTGCGGCGCGGACAGCGGGAAGTAGAGAAAAAAGGGCTGATCTGTTTTGGCGCGCTGCTCGATCACGCCGGTCGCCTTGCGCGTGAGGTCGTCGAGGCAGTCATCCATCACCAGTCCGGGCTGGCGCGGGCCGCGCCGCAGGAAGCCGGGGAACTTCACCGCCGGCTGGTCGATCGTCGGCAACTCGATGATCCGGCCGTTCTCGATGTACACGTACGGCGGAAAGTCGAGCGACGCCGGGATGATGTGCGAGTGGTCGAAGCCATGCTCGTTCGGCCCGTCGGTGATCGGCTTGGCGTAGTCAATCTTTCCGTCAGCGCCCTTTTGAAAGCCAAGACCCAAGTGCCACTTGCCGACGATGCTGGTATGGTAGCCGCTTGACCGCAATATCCCGGCGACCGTCAACCGCCCCGGCTCGAGCAGCGGCGCGCTGTATCCGTTCAACACGCCGCGCTTCAGTCGCGAGCGCCAGCAGTAGCGACCGGTCAG
>JASLKI010000145.1 GCA_030747575.1 Verrucomicrobiota bacterium
TCGTCGCAATCGACGACCGTAAAGCAAGCGACATCGTTAATGCTGCAAGGTTGCTAAACCGAAAGACAAGTGGTGAAGGTTTAAAGCTGAGTCTTGTGCATATAAGACGCAAAGGAATCTTTCTTCGGCGTACAACTGAAAGTGTTACCTTGAAGGTGCTTTGACCACCCATTCGACAGCGAAAACAAAAAGAAATTCGCCACCGACTGCTTGAAGGAGGAGTCTCCCCCCCCGGCACCAAGGCCGGGGAAAAGTCCGATGTGGTGCGAGTGAGCTTCGTCATCGGCCTACCTCTACGCTTATTACGTTGCAATACGAGAATCTCCGGGGCTCGCCGTTAACGACGGCCTGAAGCCCGGCCGGGTATCCCTCGCTTGAGAATTCCCTGGTTATGAGGCAACCTTCGTACATGAAGACCTCGCCAGACCAGTTGCGCAACCTGTCCTTGAACTCCGGCCGATACGTGAATCTGAAGAATACCGGTTCCCTCTCCAGAATTGTGTTTATGTTGACTGTTTTTGTCATTTTAAAAAGTTGGGGAATTAGAGCAGATTGGCCACAGTTTCGCGGACCCGACGGGCAGGGGCACTCCGACCAAAAGGGCATTCCCATCTACTGGGAGGAAGTCAAAAACATAACCTGGAAAACCGAAGTGCCCGGCCAGGGTTGGTCGTCGCCGGTGATTGCCGGAAACCAAGTCTGGATGAGCAGCGCCGAGGCCGATGGCAAGTCTCTGAGCGCTGTTTGCATCGACAAAACCAGCGGCAAGTTGCTGTACAATGTCGAGGTGTTGACGCCGGAGGACGCCGGCCCCCATCATCGTTTGAACGGCTACGCCTCGCCGACGCCGGTGCTGGACGGCGAGCGCGTGTTTGTCCACTTCGGACCGCGCGGCACCGCGTGCCTGGACACGGCCGGCCGGATCCTATGGAAAAATACTGCGTTCGAATACAACGTGATCCAGGGAGGAGCCAGTTCGCCGATTCTTCATGGCGACCTGTTGATTCTCACCTGCGATGGTATCGACAAGCAATTCATTGTCGCCCTCAACAAGCTGACGGGGGAAATCAAGTGGAAGCAGCCACGGGCGCACCTTGAGGCCGCCGCTAAGAAGCGGTCTATCGCAAAAATGGCTTATTCCACGCCGCTCGTTCAGTCCGTTGACGGCGTCCCACAACTCGTTTGCTCTGGTGCCGACCACGTTGCGGCGTATGACCTCACGACCGGCTCGGAACTGTGGTGGATGCCGTACAACGGTTTCTCCATCGTGGGCCGTCCCTCGTATGGAAACGGCCTGTTTTATGTCGTGGGCTCCATCCGCCAGGATCATTTCTGTGTCTATGCCGTCAGCCCCGGCAAGGGGAGGCTCCGCGACGATCAGGTTGTTTGGCAGCGTTCCATCAGCATTCCTCATGTTCCATCACCAATTCTGGTCGGCCGGGAACTTTTTGTCGTGCACGACGGGGGCGTGGCGAGTTGTGTTGACGCCTTGACCGGCAAGGAGCATTGGCGCGAACGTCTTGGCGGCAACCACGACGCCTCGCCCGTCGAGATTCGCGGTCGCATTTACTTCTGCAACCGCGAGGGAAAAACCACAGTCATCGCTGCTTCGGACAAATTCGAGGTCCTGGCAGTCAGCCAATTGGACGGCACGTTCAAGGCTTCCCCAGCCGTGAGCGACGGCGCGCTGTTCCTTCGAAGCGACACCCATCTGTACCGCATCGAGGAGCCCAAGGGATGATCGCTTAGCTTTCAGGAATATATCCCGCTTGGCCAAGGGCAATAAAAAAGCCCCCGTTGTTCGGGGGCTTTTTGGAGAGATGGTGTAAGGGGTTAGGCCACGGTGGCGGCCTCCTCGTTGAGAAGTTCGCTGCCCCGGTTCAGCAGGTCGTCGCGGGTCAGTTCCCCTTTTTCGACCTTGGCCAAGAGGGCTTTTTGTGCGGTGTAATCTTTGTTTTCGACACCGGCTTTGCTTTGCAGCATGCGCCATGCTTTGCGGCGCTCGACGGCGAAGAGGACCATCTGCCGACTGACGGTGAAGTACTTGAACTTCCCGTTGACTTCGGCCTTGAAGTACACGCCGAAGTCCGGCACGTAGGCCAGTTGGCTCTCGTCGAATACGCGCCGGTAGGTAACGTCCTGCTGCGTGATGGAGGTGAGCATGTTGTCGATGTGAATGAACTCGGCAGCACTGCTCTCGGGTATGGCTTTGATGTGCTTGCGGAAGCGCGCCTCGGTGATCGCCCAGTGCGCGACGGTGTAGTTGTATTTTTCGCCGGTGGACTTGTACTTGGTTTCCCACCAGTCGCGCTTGATGGTCGGGTTGCCCTTGAGCTCGAGACATTCCTGCATCAACTCACCGGCACGCGGGTTGTACACGAACTCCGGCATGCCTCGGCTGTCGCGGATGAGTTTCGCCTGGTCGTTTGACATGTGGTCTGCCACGCCGTGCTCGGGCTGGCAGGTGGTGTAGCATTGAAAAAATGCGGTGCCGCGATACTCCAGGCCGTCGAGCATGGCTCGGTAGGTCTTGGCGGAGTTGGCCATGGAGACTTGTGCGACAAACGGCGAACCGTGCCCGCTGATGAACGCCTCGGAGACACTCTTTTTCTCGACCAGTTTGCCCTGCGATGCGGCGCCGAACTGGTTCATGTCGTAGCCGCCGAGCATGTTGGAGCTGTCGGAGTTTTGGCCGCCGGTGTTCGAGTACACCTGCGTGTCGAGCATGAGCAACAACACGTTCGGGCGGTTCTGCAGCACGACCTTGGAGACGTTTTGGAATCCGATGTCGCCCATGGCACCGTCGCCGCCGATGGCCCAGACCTTGGGCAGTTCCCGGATTTCCTGGTCGGTCATCAGGGTGTCGTCGAGGTGGGTCAGCTCAAAATATTCGCTGTGCGAACTGACGTCTTCGTCGCGGGTGAGTAGCGCGTTGGTCAAGCGCTCCGGCACGACAGAGTGGCGCGCGTGGTTGAGTGTGGCCGATTCGCCAAACAGCCAACTGATGGTTGCGCCGTCCTGAAAGAGGGAGTTCATCCATGGGTACGGATGCGGGTTGGACGGCGGCGTGGAGCCGTATACGGTGTTGCAGCCAGTGTGCGCGCCCATGA
>JASLKI010000146.1 GCA_030747575.1 Verrucomicrobiota bacterium
GAGCGACTCGACGCCGTGGATGCCGTACCAAAACAGATCGGGATGGTGGGGCTCGAGGTGGGCCGGGCTGAAGGTTTCGCAGCGGAGAACCTTGCCGTGTTTGCCGGCGCGCGCGGCGAGCGTGGCCTTGGCGAAGCGCAGCGAAGAGGAGCTGAACACCGGCACTTTGTGGCGCTTGCCCAAGCGGTAAATCTTGAGGCAATCAACGAGAGTGCCGGCGAGTGGTTTATCGATGAAGAGAGGCTTGCCGGCCTTGATGACGTCGATGGCGTGCTTGAGGTGCGGGCGGCCGTCGACGTTCTCGATCATCACCGCGTCGACGTGCCGGCAAAGCTCGGTGACGGTGGGGTAAAGTTTCACACCCCATTTGCCGGTCAATTCGGCTGTGTATTTCTCGACGCGCGTGTAGCTCGACTCGACATCGGGACTGCTGTCCTTGACGGCGGCGATCATCCGGGCGCCGGCGACGTGGTTTTTGTCGGACTCGTCGTTAAGGACGCGGGTGAAGGCGATGACGTGCGAGGTGTCGAGCCCGACCATGCCGATGCGGATATCTTTCGCCTCTGCGGGGTTGACGAGCGAGGCGCCCAGTGCCAGTCCGAGGAGTCGCTTGGTGTACATGCAGGGATTTCAACCTGTTGCCAGCCAAACGCAAGGCAAATAAGGTAGTTAGCAGTGAGCCGTTAGCGGTAAGAACCTAGAACCGGAACAGAGCGAATATCGAACAAGGAATGTCGAAACACGAAGAAAAAAAACTGAAAATTTTATTGAATCGCGCAAGGCACGAAAGAGCACAAACTACTCACCGCTCACTTTTTAAACGGTGCTGTGGAGTGGTTGATGACCCACCAATAGTCGCGGGCCTTGCCGCCGATGGAACCGGCGTTGGAGTAGTCAAGGCGCATGCGCTTTTGTACCGGCTCAAGTCTGGGCATGGGGTCGCTCCATTTCTTGATCGCGGCGTGGCCGTCGGCGTAGGCGTAGCCGCAGGCGGCGTTGTGGTAGTTGGCCGGGAGGTTGCGCCAGATGGTGGCGTTGTACGGGTACAGGACGAAGCCGCCGTTGTTGATGCTATCCGGGTGTTCGTCGGCAAAAATCCACAGGTCGGACGGCGACGGGTCGATGATGTGCGAGAGAATATCGTACTTCCGCCAGCCAAGCCCGTGGATGCTTGAGACAGTCGAGCTAAGCGTGGGGTCGTAAAGCCCGCCCTCGATGTAGCCGTTCATGGCGACGCTGCGGACGCGTGGCATTTCCTTGCCGTCAATCTTGCAGGTGTATTTGTCAGATGGACATTTGTAGATACCGGGCGACTTTGTGTACGGGCCGAGCTTGGGGTAGCGGTCGCCCATCTGTTTGCGCGTGCCGATGAGGTAGAGCAGGTTCGTGTTGTCGCGGTTGTTCGGTACGAAGGTGAGGAAGCCGTTGATCCAGCCGCGCGGATCCTGAATGTGCTTGGCATTGGGAGGCAGATGGTCTTCGTAGTCATCGATGTACAGCTTCCACGCGACGACGAGTTGGCGCTGGTTGTTGAGACAGTAGATGCCGGTGGCATTGTCCTTGGCCTTGGCCAGAGCGGGCAATAGCAGCCCGGCGAGGATCGCGATGATGGCGATCACCACCAGTAACTCGATTAACGTGAAGCCCTTGGCCAGGCGCTGACGGAGCATGATGTTATTTGGCCACGTCAAAACAGATC
>JASLKI010000147.1 GCA_030747575.1 Verrucomicrobiota bacterium
GCATCGGTGGCAGGATAGCGATAGAGAAACATTGGCGAGGACAGTACGCCAGAGGCGACTTTTTTCATGCTTTCCGTGAAGGACAGCTCCTGCTTCATCTTGGCCAATGCGTAGGCGGTGTAGCGATCGACCGTGGCGGCCTCAACCGGCCCGCGAAAGGCTCGCTTCAAAAAGGCCGCAATACGCTTGCGGGTATCGGCCGACAGATCAATGCCCTCGGCGGGAGGCTTGAAGAGGGTGTTCCAGACGCCGACGGTGTTTTCGTTGAAGTCCGGGCTTTCGACTATGGACACACTTAGCCGCAGGAAGGCATCGAGCAACAACGGCGAGAGTGTGAGCTGGTTGGCTTGGTTGTCAAAGCCGTGCGATGCGCGCAGGTCTTTCGGGAAGGCCTTCACCTCGCGCAGGCCGTCGGCGGGGTTGAGCGTGAGCGAACGCACATTAACGCGGTCGGGCATCTTGGGTGCATTCAGGTAGATGGTCTGACGCGTCATTAGTTTTTCCGGCAACGGAAACACATCGCGGTTCAGTTGGAAGAGGTCGCGCACGGCATTGTTGTACTGGAACCGGTTCAGGCGGCGGATCGGTATGTGCTCGCCCTTGGCCGTGGCGGTGGCAGCGCGCAGCTCCGTCTTAAGTGTGGCGAGCAGGTTGGCACGCTGCGCCTCAGTGAGCCGGGGCTCGTCCTCCGGCGGCATATCGGCCGCATCGATCACCTCGATCAATTCCTTGATCAGCTCCGGGTTGGCAAGAAACTGTTTATCGTTGGCAATCTCCTTGAGGTTGACCTTGCCTTTCACCTTTTCGCCGCCGTGACACTTCACGCAGTTTTTGGTGAAGAACGGTTTGAGGAATTGATCAAACTCATCGGCCTCCGGGACCGTGTGAATAGAGACCAACAACAGGAGCAAGCCGCCCCGTTGAATGAATCGTTTGGCAAACATCGACAACCCTACGCCCACATATCGGAGATCAAGCCAGTGCTGTCTGCGAAAGATTCTATTTCCAACCCCATCAACTTAGCGACCGAAAGCCACAGGTTGGAGTTCAGCGTTCCACTTTTGCACTGGATGAAGCGGCCCTGGTTCACCTGCCCCTGACCGCGACCTGCCACGATCATCGGCAGGTCATAATACTGATGCGTGGAACCGTCACCCAGCGCTGCTCCGTAAGTCACCAGCGAATTGTCGAGCATTGAACTGCCGTCTGATTCCTTGATCTCTTTCATGCGCTTGAGCACGTAGGCATACTGCTGCATGTGGAAAAGATCGATCTTCTGCACTTCAAGATAACCCTTGCCCTTCTGATTATGGGTCATGTTGTGGTGCTGCACTGGTTTGTCGAACACGCCCTCATACATCAACGTGGCATCCCAGCGCTCTGGTCCGATCATAAAGGTGGAAATGTTGGTTATGCCCATCTGAAATGCCAGCAGCATCATATCTGCCTGCAATCGTATGTATTCACCACGCGGCAACACCTCGCTCTTCGGGACACGAATGTCTGCATTGGCCAAAAGCTTCTCCAGCTTGGCCATGCGCACCTCCACATCCCGAATCATGGTTATAAATTCATCCAGCGTCGCGCGGTCCTCCGTCGCCAGTTTCAGCGACAGCGACTTCGCATCAGCCAGCACAAGATCAGTGATCTCGGTAACATTCGATCGAAAACTATCTTTTGCGAATAACCGATCATATAGCTTACGTGGATCACGAATGGACGGAGCAATCTTATCCGGTCCATACCATGAAATATTGTCAAAGTAGATTGACTCCTTGCCGGCCGTAAACCCGTTGCAACTGATCTCAAGCGTGTTGAATGCCGTGGTGCGCCCAACCTTGTCTCCAATCACTTGATCGAGACTACGCCCGTTTGGATGCTTAACGCCCTGCTCGGCCGCCTGGACCGGCGACAAACTCGTAAGGTAACACGACGCCCCCTGCGCATGTACATCCTGGCCGTTCTTAAATGTGCGGTCCAGGCCGGTGATTAGGGTCACATCCTTCTTATGATCCTTCAGCGGTTGCATCGTCGGAGTCAGCTCCAGCGGATAAATGCCGGGGGTGTTCTGCTTGCGTTTCTGGTTTTTACTCTTGTCGGCATTAAACCCGCCGACAAAGCCCGGTAACTCGCCCTGTTCCTCTCCCGGAAAAAAACACCGCCTCACAATGCCATTGGGGATGTACATGATCGCCAGTTTTTTACTGGGCTTGGCCACCTTGCTTCCCGCGCCGAAAACGCCCGGCATGGAATGTAAAAAAGGCAGCGCCACAGCCGCTCCGTTGGCTCTCAGAAACTTTCTCCTGGAAAAAATCGTCCGGTTCAACATGACATCAAATATACCGCAGAAAAATCGACTTTTGCGCTATGGCTCGATTTATGCAAGCGAATCGTTTGTCGACGATCCGGTGACTCATTTTATTCGACTGGAAAGCATTAATTGAGACTTATCATCGTGCATACAATGCAAGCCAAGGAGCTTTTTCCCGAATGGCAAAAGGGTTACATGCGCTTGATATTGTGTTTGTCGTAGAGGCGCTGCCAGTGCTCTTTCCAGTAGGTGTCGTAGTAATCGTAAGCGGCTTTTTGGATATGTGGCAAATCGGTGACTTTTGGCGAGTGAATACTGTAATTGTAGTTTTTGAGGTGTGCCTGGCCAACACGCTTGCGGGGTGAGACGAATAGCCACTCCGGTTTTCCTAGAACATCTTCGCAGAGCTTTGCGCCGATGGGATCGTATTTGACAAGCTGATCACGGGTGTGGATGTGGTTGTGATCATGATCCATCGTTCGGTTGGTGTTGAACCAACACTGATAAATTTCCGCCCAATACTCGGAACGGTTCCTGGAAGCATAACATTGCTTCGGGCCACCAAAATAAATCAGCACTTTGTCATCCTTGTTGACCTTCACTTTTGCATTGGCCTTTTCACCATTCACGAGAATGTCACCGGCGCTCAGGCATTTACGAAGCAACTTTGGCGACTCATCGGGAAACGATTTTTTCAAGGCTCCAAGCAACTTCACCGACTTTTCGCTTTTGATCCGACGATAGCGTTGTGCAGCTCGCCCATCGTTCCAGATGCCGGTCTTTTTCACGTTTTCGAATGTTGCTGTTAATCGTTTCTGGAGAGCCTCGTCAAATCCTGCGCCGTGTACCACGTGGCCAAATTCGTGAACTAGGATGCTCTCAAGTTGCATCCCTCCCTCATACTCCATCACATCTTCCTCCGCGAAAACGACCGTCGGCCTCGAGCCTATGTGCGAGAGAAAACCGCGCTGACGCCAGTTGTAAAAATCCAGTTCCTCCCCCTTCTTATTGGTGGTGAATTGCGGAAGTTGTGAAGTGAATTCATCATGCCCGATCAGAAGACATAGCACTCTTTTTTTACGAATACGTTCCGCAATTCCCGGCTTCATGCTTCGCATCAGCATATCGAACTGATACGCCGTCTCCTGATGCGCCAAGTCTGAGACCTTGGCCGAAGTCGCAATAAGGATGTCCTGTACCTGTGTCGCCTTCCTGTAAAAGCCGGTGTCGAGCTTGTACTCACGCGCCTGCGACTCTGTCAGGGGTTTGACCTCATACTCCGCCTGCGCGCTGAAACAGAATCCGGCTGTTAGTAAAACAAAATAAATATGTTTCATATCCTCATCAAATAAACTTCAAAGCGAGCTTCACCGCCGCGAACAGGCTGCCTGGGCTAGCTTGGCCAAGGCCGGCGATATCGAGGGCTGTGCCGTGATCGACCGAGGTGCGGACGATCGGCAGCCCCAACGTTGTGTTCACGGCTTCGTCGAAGCAGAGAGCCTTGAGCGGGATGTGCCCCTGGTCATGGTACATGCAGACGAACAGGTCAGTCGCGCGGCGCTTGGCCGGTATGAACGCGGTATCCGGCGGAATTGGCCCTTCAACATCAAAACCCTTGGCTCGTGCCGCCTCAATGGCGGGAAGGATCACCGTTTCCTCCTCGCCGCCGAACAAGCCGTGCTCGCCAGCGTGGGGGTTGAGGCCGAGCACACCGATCTTTGGCTCGCTGCCGCGAATGCGCCTCATCGCCTGCGCGCCAAGTTCGAGCGTGTCGAGTATGCGGTCCCTGGTCAGCAACTTCGGCACCTCCCCATAGCCGATGTGCGTGGTCACGAACACACACCGCACCTCGCTCGAGTATTGCAGCATGCACGAGCGCTGTGCATGGGTCTTGGCTGCGAAAATTTCTGTGTGGCCGGGAAACGAAATCCCCGCCGCGCGCAGCGCCTCCTTGTTCAGCGGGGCAGTCGTCACCGCGGCTACCTGGCCACCAAGAGCAGCGTCAATGGCATTCTCGACGTAGGTATACCCCGCACGCCCGGTCGCGGCGTTGGCGGTGCCGGATTCAAAGTCTCTCAGGCCGATTGCGCCGATATCGAACACGCTCGGCGCGTCGGCCTCGCCCAAGCCGGCGACAACTTTATCCGGCTTGGCCAAACGGCACTGCACTGCCGCCTGGGTCAACACTGCGGCATCCCCAAATACAACCGGCGTGCAAAGCTGCGCTATCTCCGTGTTCTGTAACAGATGCAAGCAAACCTCCGGCCCCACCCCAGCGGGGTCACCCATCGTCACGGCTATTTTCGGGAGGCTCATCTATCCGCGTGTCGCCAGCCTTATTTCAGTCCCAAGGCCCGGCGAAGGACCGGTTCAAAGGCATCGGCCTGGCGGACGAAGCCAAGGTCGTTCGGATGCGAAGCATCGGTGGTTCCCTCAGCGTCGTCTCCCAACAGATCATCGCCGCTAAGATAGTGAAGATGCTTCACACCTGACGCCTTGAGTTGCTCATAAGCCTTTCGCAGGGCTGCGTGGTTGGCGTCATGAAACTTGGCACGGCCCGGCACAAGCCACGAGTTGGCAAACCGCCGATCTTCCACCAGCACGATTGGTGTGTCGGGTCGGGCTTTACGAAGTTGATTCACTAAAGGCACACAACGCTCGGTGACCGTCGATGCATTCATATTAGGCAGACAATCGATGATGTAGCAGGCCGCATCCACATCCACCATCAGCTCGCCCACCTCCTTGTGCATTTTTCCGTTGCCTGAAAAGCCAATATTGACGACCGGTATTTCAAGTCGCCGACCAAGGATTGCCGGGTGTGCCATGCCCGGCCTTGAGGCGCACGCGCCATGCGTGATTGAGGTGCCATAAAAAACCAGTGGCTTGGCTGAGCGCGGTGCGAGGCGTTCAAACTTAGCCTCCAGCGCTACGCCAATCGCCAGCGATTCGGTACCGTTGTACAGTGGCAAATAAACTGCGTACTCCCTCATACCCGGCGCAATGCCGGTCAGTAATGCAGCCTGCATCTCCTGCTTGTCAGGCCGTGTGGCGGCGGCCCAACGCCATTTGCCCTTGTCATCCCGCGCGTACAAATCCAAACCACTCACCCCACTCGGTGGCATGTGAGGCATCCCAAGCCTCGAGTTAAGCAACTTCCACCTCGCGTGGATGGCGTTGGCATCGGTTTTAAAACGCACCATCATACCGGCGCTGTGCCGGCTCAGATTCCATACCGGCTTGGTCACCGTCTTCTCTGCCTTGGCCGGAAACCTGTCAAACCAACGCAAGCGTTCCTGCCCAACCCAACCGCGACCCTCGACGCCCCATTCAGTGACGTCGTGCCAGGTTGTGTTGTCCTGAGCAAAGACCACACTGGTGGCGCAGACAAAAAGAAAAGCGGTAATGTTTCTCATAATTCTATCGGTTGATTATTCGGTTCTCCCATTTGCTGCCGTTGCGAGCAAGAAAGCACCGCAGGCAGAGTAATCCGGCACATGGAGTAACCCTGCCCGCTTCCGAAACCATCGGCAATCCGAAACAGTTATTCTTCAATTTAGGAGTGAGTTTTGCGCTTGATTGGTTATGCTCCCAGCCACTACAATGTGCTATATAAAAATGTCGAGAATCCCTGCAATCCTTTCCGTTATTTTATTGAGCGGACCCCTCCCTGCG
The DNA here is from genome assembly GCA_030747575.1 of Verrucomicrobiota bacterium. Classification (GTDB taxonomy): domain Bacteria; phylum Verrucomicrobiota; class Verrucomicrobiia; order Limisphaerales; family UBA1096; genus UBA1096. The sequence goes on from JASLKI010000147.1 coordinate 5,987, forward strand.
CAAGAGTCGCCCAAGCCGTTCGTGACCTATCCCGGCCCGGTCGGGGATTACCTCAAACGCATCCAACAGGGCAGGCAGGTGCACTCATTTGACGCCTCGGTAAGATTTGGGCAGTGGCAGGAGAAGGCCCGCGAGGCGCTCATCGAACTGACAGGGCTGCAACAAATGGAGAAGGATCTGGGTGGTTTCACACCGAAGATCCGGCTTGGCCAAGCGGAAAAAAACAATGAACCTTTCACGCGGGCGCTTTGCTCAATTGAAACGGAGCCTGGTGTGGTAATTCCCTTTTATCTGCTCATTCCCAAGGATGCGAACCTTGCCCAACCTCTCCCTCTTCTGCTTTGCCCGCACGGCCACGACAAACTCGGACTCCACTCCTACGCCGGCGCATTCAAGGATGACAAACACCGCAAGACCGTGCTTGAGAAGAAGGGAGACATCGGGGCACAGGCCGCGCGGCGCGGGTTTGTGGTCATCGCCCCGGCTACCCGAGGGCTCGCGGAGGAAGTGCTGGTGCCAGATCCCAAAGGTCGCCACGGCAACCGCCCCTGCCGAGCCCAACTCATCCACTGTCTCCTCGGCGGGCGCACGCCAATTGCGGAGCGGGTCTGGGACATGCAGCGCCTACTCGACTGGGCAGAGAAACATCCTCTCATCGATCGCACTCGCGTCGCGATGGCCGGCAACTCTGGCGGCGGCGTCCTCACAGCCTACACAGCGGCGATCGACACGCGAATCCGCGTGGCAATTCCAAGCTGCTCATTCACCTCGGTGATGAGTGCGGAAGGGTTTATCTTTCACTGCGACTGCTGCCTCGTCCCCAAACTCCGGGACTGGGGCGGCTGGAAGGAACTGGGCGGCCTGGTCGCGCCACGTCACCTGTTGATCGTTCACGGTGTGAAAGATAGCCTGCATCACAAGCCCACGGTCGAAAAACTGGCCGCCAATATTCAGGGGATTTTTCAAGTTGCAGGTGCCCCCAACCATACCGCACACGAATGGGGAAACAACGGTCACCGCTTCTACCCCAGCCTAATGTGGCCCTTCATCGAAAAGGGAATGGCCGAGAGGAATTAGCAGTGCCATCGGCTAGTCGAGTTGCTTCACCCTAATACGACGGTATTCCATTTGGCCGCGGTCGCCCTCGAGGCCGATGGGGCCGGTGGGTGGGACTTTGAACTCGGCGTTGAGCACCTCGCCGTTGCAGGTGCAATGCGCGACCCCGTCTTTGACGATGGCCACTATTTCGTTCCACTCCTGCGGCTTGTAGTTCTTCAAGTCCTTCCACGGGCCAGCGAGGACGTAGTCCCGACATTGGAGTTGGGGTTTGCGGATGAAGACGCCGCTGTCGGCGTTGGGCGTGGCGCGAAATTCGAGCCTTAGGATGAAGTTTTCTGGAAACTCCCTGGTCGTCCAAAGTTGCTGCACACGACGACCCTCTGGCGGAGTGGTGACGACAAGCCGTCCGTTGATCGCGACGTAGCGCGCATCGTTGCTGGCTTTCTTACCGTCAAAGGTGAAGGTGGGTTTAAATGTTTTCTTCGCGCGAAACCCCCAGCCGGTGAGGTCGTGCCCGTTAAAAAGGCTCATGTAGCCTGGCTCGAGATGAAAGGTATCCGGCTTGGTTTCAACAAACCCATGGGTGGCCAGCAACGGTCGCAGCGCGGCGGCCCACTTGGCGTAACCTGTTTTGTTCGGGTGCAACAGGTCTGGAAACTCCGGCTTCTTCGCATCGCCCTTGTCATTGGCAAAAAGCAACCACGTGTCGAGCATCGTCACCTGCGCGTCACCCTTCACGGCGGCAAAGTAGAGTTGGTTGATTTTTTCAATCTGATCAGCGGGACGCTTCTTTGCGGCGGAACTGGGCATTACGTTGCAGAGGATGATGGGCATATCGGCACTGTGCTTCTTGAGCCCGGCGATGATGAGCTTGAGATTGTCGGCGATGACTTCGGGAGTGGCTTTTTCCTCAAGGTCATTGGTGCCTATGAGCAGCACAACGCCGCTTGGATTGAGCGAGAGCACATCCTCCCGCAACCGAATGAGCACCCCGCGAGTCGTGTCGCCGCTGATGCCACGGTTGGCCACCTTCACGCCGGGAAAGCTGCCGCCCATCGTGTCGCCCCAGCCCTGCGTGATGGAGTCGCCGAGAAACACCAGCGCGCCCTGATCCTGCTGCACCAGCTTGGCCCAGCCGCTGCGCTTGCGATCCCAGAGATTTTGGAACCACTCATAACGCCGAATCGGCCCCGCGCCGGGCAGCCCCTCATCGGTCGCCGGGATGGCATATTTTGACGCGGGAAAAACGTCGCAGGAAAAAACGAGACAAAGTAGTAGAAGAATTGATCTGATGTTCATCAGGGGCGGGCCGCATCGTCAACCAAGGAACAACCACGCGCAAGTGCCAAAAGCCCATTACAGGATTTCTGTCCCGCCGCTACCTGATTTTTCTTTTTCGTGGGCTGGGTTTTCCCATGTTGGCTTGTTGGCGCTTGGCCATTCAGGATGATGAAAAGCAAAACAACTTTTCAAAAAGGCATGGTCTACATTGTAGACCGACAACCACCGCAAGCGAGGCATTACTTCAGCATCCGGCTGGGGAAATGGGTAGTTGATTCTTGTTCCAGGAGGCGACGACGCTAGACTCCCGGCATGCGTTTGGTTGTGTTGTTCTTTTTTGTGGCAGGGTTAATCCGGGCCGAAAACTGGCCGGGTTGGCGTGGGCCAAGCGGCGACGGGGTCAGCGCCGGAAAAGGCATCCCTACCAAGTGGAGCAGCACTGAAAATATCGCATGGAAAATCGCCGTTCCCGGAGAAGGCCACTCATCCCCAATCGTTTGGGGCGACAAGGTTTTCCTCACCAGCAGCCTTACCGAAAAGAACAAACGCATCCTGCTCTGCATCGACCGACTCAGCGGCCAAACAGTCTGGAAGCGAGATGTTGTGCAGTCTCCACCAGAAACAGTTCATCGGCTCAACAGCCGTGCCTCCGGCACTCCGGCCACAGACGGCAAACAAGTTTACGTCACGTTCATGCGCGCCGAGGGAGACGAGGTAATCGCGCCGAATGTAGGCTCCGAGCGCCTCATCACCCCCGGTAAAATCATCGTTGCCGCCTACGACCTGGACGGAAACGAAAAGTGGAAAACAAACGTCGGCGACTTCCTCAGCGCGCATGGCTTCAACACTTGCCCCGTGCTTTTCGAAGATTTGGTGATCCTCAACGGAGACCACGATGGCAACGCCTACCTCGTCGCGCTCGATCGCCAATCCGGCAGGCAGCGTTGGCGAACCCGGCGCGAAAACAAAACCCGCAGCTACGTCACGCCAATCATTCGCGAGATCGACGGCATCACTCAAATGATCCTCTCCGGCAGTCTTTGTATCGCCAGTTACGATCCGCGCAACGGCAAGCGCCACTGGATTGTCGATGGCCCAACTGAGCAGTTTGTTGCGTCGATGGTTTACGATGGAAAATACGTCTTTGCGACCGGCGGCTACCCGGAGCGGCACACCCTCGCAATACGGCCCGGCGGCAAGGGCAACGTCACCGACACTCACATCGCTTGGCGCACGACTCGCGGCGCCGCCTATGTCCCCTCGCCCATCATCTCCGGACGCTACCTGCTCATGGTCGCCGACAGCGGGATCGCCAGCTGTTTCGAGGCCAGAACCGGCAAACGCCATTGGATGGAGCGACTCCCCGGTGGCCATAGCCCATCACCCGTTTCTGCGGATGGCCTGGTTTACTTCGTCTCCGACCGGGGCGTGACGACCATTATTCGCCCCAGCGAAACATTCGCAGTCATCGAAAAAAACGAACTCGGCGAGCCGGTGTCCGCCAGCCCGGCGATCAGTCAGGGTCAAATTTTTCTCCGCACCCACCAGCACCTCTACTGCATCGGGCCAAAGAAAAACTGATCACTTCGAAGAGAGGATCCGCCTTATAAAACGCAGCAGTAAGGGATGGGCGGGCCCGGCCATTTGGCCGTGATTGTAGCCGTCGAGTTCAAAAATGGTCGTATCCGGATGGCCAACGACCTGCATCATTCGCCACATATAAGCGTTTTCCTCATAACGGCCAAGCATCTCGAGTTCACGATCGCCGGTGATGAGCAGCAGGGGCGGGCAGTCTTTTCGTACGTGATACAGTGGCGCCATATCGTCGAGGATTGGTTGTTTGCCATCGATCCCCCGCTCGCTGCGAACGGTAAAGTGGGTGATGGTGTGTCCACTGTACGGAATCAATCCGGCAATCTGATTCGCATCAACGTCGTGCCTGGCCAACCAGCGTTTGTCCAAACCAACCATGCTCGTAAGATACCCTCCAGCTGAATGGCCGCTGACAAAGATACGGCTGGGTGAACCTCCGTACTTAGCGATATTCTTGATCGTCCAGGCGACCGCGGCGGCGGCATCCTCAATGTAAACCGGTGACTTGACTTTGGGGTGAAGTCGATAGTTCACAGAGACCACCGCCACACCCTTTTTCTTGAGCGCCTCAGGCACAGAACGATTGCCGGCCTTCAGACCACCACCGTGAAACCAGACAATCGTCGGATACCCTTCCTTGCCGACCGGATGATAAACATCCAGTCGACACCGCTCCTGCATATACTCGGTGAGTTTGCCCTCGCGATAGAGAATGTTATCGACCGTTTTGTATTGTGCAGATGGGTTGACTTCCTGCGCCTTCGCCAAGCTGCAAGCCAAGGCCATAGCCGAGACAGCAACGACTGAACGGCTAAAGATGTTTTTTTTGTTACAAACCATGATGCGGCAATAGTTGATTGGAGAAAATTTTAACTAAGCCCAATACCGGCAATTGGTGGGTGGTCGAGGAGTTCTAAAATCTCTTGTGGAGCGTTTGGGATCAGACGCAATTGCCCAGGGTCAATGACAGTTCGGAGGATGGACGAAATAAGATGTCTGGGATTGTAGGCATCCGTTATCGGTTCACCCCCAAAACGATCAGATTTGCCAATCACCCGGCCGCGATCGATGCCGCCACCGTAAATCATGAGCGGCGCAAGACGTGCCCAGTGATCACGACCACCGCGTTCGTTAAGCTTGGGGGTACGGCCCATCTCACCGCAGCAGACAAGCATGATCTTGTCAGATAAACCTCGCGCCTCGCAGTCCTCGATAAATGCGGCCACGGCATGGTCAAAGCTGTAACCGACAGCCTCCATGCCATCCCGCATGTTCAGGTTGTTCTGGTCAGCATGCATGTCCCAAACCCCGGCGTAACTCGCGTGGATTGTCACGTAGCCGCTACCGGCCTCGCACAACCGTCGTGCCTGCAGGAGTAGCTTGCCAAGCGTGCCGGCCTGGGCGTTGTAGTAGCCTCTCGTGCCGCGAGTCACCGAGTTCCATTTTTTGCCACGGACGTAACGTCTCGTGTCATAGAGTGCTAGGGTCTTGGCGTCCTCCTGCGACAGGTCCAAGGCCCTCGACACACCGCCACCGAGTAACACCTCCGCGGCTTGCTGCTGTATATCGTCCAACGCACTGACCTCACCGTTGGCATCGATCGCACGATTCAGGCTGTCCAAACCGGCTAGCAGCTTTCGCCGCTCAAAAAAACGCTCCCTCGGCATGGCTAAATTCATGTCGTCCTGCAGTTGCCCGCCCTTCCCCGGGATGAACGGGGCGTAACTTTTGCTGTACGGGCCGGTCGCCGAAATGTTGCCGCGCGCTTCCGGCCCGGGCACATCGGGGTCCACCGATCGCGGGAATAGCACCACGTTGGTTGGAATACCTGAATTTGCGCGGGTAACACCGGCCACACGCGCATAGTGCACACCGATGTTCGCCTGTTTGGATGAATCACTGACAATCGGCTGGATATTATGCCCGGAGTTGCCAGTGTGAAAAGAGCGCACCACCGAAATCTTGTGTGCCAGCCTGGCCAGGCGTGGTATCCATCCGCTAAATCGCACTCCAGGCAGGGAGGTTGGGATCACATCACCCACCGAGCGCACGCCGGACGGAGCATCCGGCTTCGGATCAAACGTTTCGTGCTGGCTTGGTCCGCCCTGCTGAAACAGGAAAATGACCGACTTGCCGGTGAGCAGGTTCGGCTGGCCGTTGGCCAATGCCTTCACGCCGAGTAAAGACGACAACGATAGCCCCCCAAGGCCGAGCGTGCCCACCCGGAGCAGTTCCCGTCGGCTCATTGGCTCTTGGCCATCAAACAAAGTCAGCATACTTATCCTGTCGGGACTGGGAGGCTATGCCCCCAGCCAGGTTGTACCAGAAAAAACGATGCCCATGCCGCAGTCGCAGATTACTTTCTGGTGGAGTTCCCTGCCGACCCCGCCTGCTTGCGGCGCTTGGCCAGTGTCTCCTTCATCCGGTTCAAGACGGCCCTGTGTTTGGAAGATTTAGCCAAATTGGTGTATTCCCTCGGATCCTTCTCCAGATCGTACAACTCGCCCGCCTCGACTGTGCCCCACTCGGCGTAACGCCAGCGCCTGGTCCTAATGGAACGCCCCAACTGATTGCCACGCGACACGACAGTGTAAGCGCTTGGCTTACCCTCGCCGCCAGGTTTGCGAATCAGGCCAGCGTAACTCCCGCCCTGCAGATGCGCCGGGGCGGCCAGCTTACAAAGCTCGACCAAGGTCGGAAACAGATCGATCGTTTCAACCAATCCCTCACTTCGAGTGCCGGCCTTGGACACACCGGGAACTCGCACCACCAACGGCACGCGGGCGCACTCCTCAAAAAGCGTCACCTTGCCCCACATGAAATGTTCACCCAAGTGATAGCCGTGGTCGGAGGTGAAAATAACAATCGTGTCATCCCAAAGTTTTTGCTCTTTCAACTTATCAAGGATCAACCCGATCTGCGCATCCACAAACGAAACGCAGGCGTGGTAGGCCTGCGTGTACTCGCGCCGGAGCGGATCGTTCTCCCTGCCTAACTCAAACCCGAAGCCACTGAATCGCTTGACCATCGCCATCTTCGGGATGTCATTCCAATCGTTGACCGGGTTCAACTCGAACTGAAGCCGGTTCTTCGGATAGAGGTTGAAATATTTCTGCGGCGCAATGAATGGAACATGCGGTTTATGAATGCCGACCGTGATGAAGAACGGCTTGTCACCGTAGCTTTTTTCACCGAGCCACTCGACTACTTTTCGGGCGTTTCGGCCATCGCGATGCTGCGAGTCGTTCAATCCGCTTGGCCCGTAACCGGGACTCTGCTGGCCGCGTGTCTGTGGAAACAGACCCGAAAGCTTCTCCTTCCATTGACGCCGAGTTTTTCCTCGTTCAACTGACCCGTTTTCCGCTTCAAACTTTTTCCGCGCCTCAGTCACAAAAGGAAACTCGTCGTTCTCAAATCGATGATACTCGTTCCATCCAAGCTTCCCCGGTTCATGACGCACCGTGTGAAAGACCTTTCCCACACCACCGGTCCAGTATCCGTTCTCTTTCATGAACTGCGGCAACGACGGCGTGCCGGGTCGGGTCTCGCGAATGTCGATCTTGTTATTCAACACACCGGTCGACTCGGGATACAACCCGCTGAGAAACGACGCCCGAGAAGGCCCACAGACGGGGTACTGGCAGTAGGCCCGGTTGAAGATCAAGCTCTCCTTTGACAAGCGATCGAGGTGGGGGGTGTTAATGTGCGGATACCCTGAAGTGCTGACGTGGGTGTTCAGGTCATCACAGACAATGAGCAACACATTCAGCTTTGCATTGGCCAAGTTGGCGGCGAACAAAAAGCAGAGAAACGCCGCGGCTTTGTGGATGGAATTCATTTGGTCTTGTTCTGTCTCTGACGGGCTTTCCTGCGCGCGGCACGCTTTTTTTCCCGTGCGGCATCTTTTGGTTTGGGCTCCTCAGCCGTAGCCCGATCCCTTGGCCAAGTGACGTTGATTTTGCCCGCCGACTGGACCATCTCGGCCAGCCAGGTTTCGTGCCGCTTGGCCAGGCGCTTGGCCAACTCCGGTCGCTTGGCCGCGAGGTCCGTTTTCTCCGATGGATCGCTGGCCAAGTCGTAAAGTTCATATTTTTGCTTCAAACCGTGCGCCTTCCAGTTGCGTTCCCTCACAGCCCATTCGCCCTTGGGCTCGCCGCTATTCCAATAAAGCACCGGGTGATGGGCCGTCGATTTTCCCATGAGCAACGGCAACAAACTTTTGCCGTCGAACACCCGCTTGGCCACACCCTTCGTGCCCATCGCATCGATCGCCGTCGGGAGAATATCCAGCGAGATCACCGGGGCATCGATGGTGCGCCCACCAGCAAATTTGGCCGGCCAACTGACCACCCAAGGCGTGCGAATGCCTCCCTCGTACAAACTGCCCTTGAAGCCGCGTAGAATTCCGTTGTTCGCGTTCATTGCTTTCGCACCACCATTGTCAGTCAGGAAAAATAACAACGTATTTTCCCAAAGACCATCGTCCTTCAGTTTCTTGACCACCGCACCAACGCCGAGATCCAAGTGATGAAGCATCGCCATGAGGATCGCACGTTCTTTGTCGAGTTGCGGAAACATCTTTTGCATCCGTGCAATGTCCTCCTTGGGCGCCTGAGCCGGCGCATGCACAGCATTGTAGGCGAGGTAGAGAAAGAAAGGCTTCTGCTTTTGCCGGTCGATGAAGGCCACGGCTTCCTTCGTCAATCGAGTGGTGAGATAACCTTCGTAATCTCCCTCTTTGATTCGTTCCTTGTTGCGATAGATCGGCGCATACTCGGGGCCTTTCACTCCGCGTAATTGGAAGTAGTCGTGACCTCCACGACCCATGAACTTGTAGCACTCGTCGAAACCGCGATTCAGCGCATGCATCTTAAGTTTCGGATAATCCGTATCCAGCCCCATGTGCCATTTGCCCACTGCCATGCTGGTGTAGTCATCCGGCAAAAACGAAGGGAATATTTTTGTTTTTGGATTAAAACCACGGCCGCCATCGCCAGCAGTGTAAATGCCTACCCGCTGCTGATATTGGCCCAACATCAACCCGGCGCGAGTCGGCGAACAAACGTGGCCACTGGTGTACGCCTGTGAAAAGAACACCCCTTCACGAGCCAGCGCATCCATGTGCGGCGTCGCCACCTCTTTGGGATGATCAGGATTAAAGCTAATGTCCGCATAGCCTTGATCATCGGTGAGGATCACTACGATGTTGGGAGGCTTGGCCAAGGCGGCAGAAGCCAGGCCAAGGCCAATCAGCATGACGGTTTCGATTAAGTGACGGGATGTAATGTTCATGATTGGCGGACAGTTAAACTGAACCAAACCTGGCTAAGCCAAGCGGATGCTAAACCCACTCTACTCTTACAACAATGAGCATAAAACTGATGCTTATGGGTTAAATTAACTTAAAACACACAACACCAGTAACTTAAATTAAGTCATCAATCAATTCAGCGATTATTGGACAATAAATAGCCCTTTCCCGCCGCTTGATAAATACATTGCATAAATAATCAATAAGGGTGAGCTTTGGACGAGATGAAAGACCTCCTACTAACAACAATCGCAATTGTGCTGTTGTTTGGGTTTGGGCAGTCGCAGCTATCGTCTGCCGCAACTGAGGAGACGCCAGTTGCAGATGCTGTAAAATCAGAAACGGCGACAGTCAACTCCACTATACTCGAAACCCCCTCAACATTGGCCAAAAGTCAGGAAGCTGAATTCAACCGGCAAACGAGTTTGGGAATGGACTTAGCGACCAATTTAGCCGCCATTACTGGAATTGCCATCTCGCCTCTTTTCGGGATGAGTGCGGTCTCATGCTATATGTATTATGGGACACCCATCTCCCAACGCCAAAATCTACCGTGGTACAACAGTCCCTCGGTTTGGGGGGCTGGTTTCTTTTTCTGGTTTCTTTTTCTGGTCAACACTCAGATTGGCACTGCAGTACCGTTATTAAAAAAGCCGATGGACACTGTTGAGTTATTTGAAAACAAAATCAGTGCCATCATCGCACAACCTGCCTTGATGTCTCAGCTTTATACTTTCGGGGCAGGACTTGCTGGTTTGAGCGCTGCAAAAATCTCTGCCGCGAGCGCTCATGGCCCGATTCTCGCTAGCATTGCTCTTCCCGGCGAACTTTTGGGTGTTCTTACGGCTGGTATCGGCTTTATTGCGTTCGCGGCAGTTTGGTTGTGTTCGCACACGATCAATGTCTTCATCCTAATCAGCCCATGGGGCGGGGTGGACAACGTTTTGAGACTGATCAGAGGCGGCCTGATAACCGCAATTTTTGGAAGCTTTTTTGTCCCGGTAGTTGGTCCCTTTCTTTGCATTGCGATCTGCCTGATCATCATCTTAGCTTCTTGTTTCCTCGCGCCTTGGGCATTTCGCCTGATGGTGTTTGGATCCACTTGCGCTTGGGATTTTTTCACCTTCAGGCACAAACGGTTCAAGCCTGAGTCGAGCCCAATCCGTGCGTTCGCTTTGAAATCATTTGATGATATCCCGAAACGAACCTATGGCTCGCTGAGCAGAGACAGCGCAGGCAGTTTGATTTTCACCTATCGCAATTGGCTAGTTCTTCCGAAAAAAACCACCCAAATTGGTGAGGGTGAGCACTATGCGGAAAAAGGCATTTTCTCACCGGCCTTGGATGCGTTGGACTCGGAAACCGGAAGGAGTCCATCTCAATTCCGCTTCCCACCCCGCTATCGGGGCCATGAAGATTATATCGTGGAAACATTGGCCCTTAAGGGCGTGCTGGAAGAGCCCATCTTCAAAGGATTACGCAACGCATGGCGGTGGCTAAAACACAGGCTCGGCGTGGAAGTAGAAATACCGACTGCATCGCCCGCCCCTGCATCATCCGGATAAACGTCAATCATGAACCTCCTCAGCAAGTCGAGCAGCAAGACGAGTGAAGAATTGAAAGCTGAACAAAAATAAAGCGCCGGAAGCTGCCTGCCAAATCAGGCCAGATTATAAAAAATAATACGGCAGGTTGGTTAATTTTTAGCGCCCGCATCTTGGCACTTCCGTTTCACAAAATCGTCGCCGTCTGCTCAGCCCAGAGACCGAACTTCGTCGCCGTAGCTGACACTGCTGCGACACAGGCTGTCTCGGCGCGCAGCACATGTGCGCCCATGTGCGCGAGTTTCCAGACATTTTTGCGGAAAACATCGCGTTCCTCAGGCGACCAACCACGTTCCGGCCCGAGCGCAATCACTGCGCTCGCACCAGCATCGGGTAAAACCGCGCCCAACGCGCCTTTGGCCTCGTAATTATCCAGCGCCACATGCACATCCGCGCCATGTAGCACGCTAATCGCAGACTGCAAATCAGCATGCATCGCGACTTGCGGGAGGTGCGTACCAAAGGCTTGCTCGGTGCCGAGCCGGATACGCTCACGCCATTCATCGGTCTGCCATAGGCTGCTTTGCGCATACGAAGGTTCGCTACGCTCAGCCTCAAGGAAGTGAATGCCAGTCACACCGAGACTTGCAGCCTCAAACAGGATACGCTTGGCCGTATGCGGTCGGGGCAATCCAATCAGTAAAGTAATCGGTAGCAGTGCGGGTGCTGGCTCCGTGCCCACGACCTCCATCTCGAAAGCACCGTCAGCCTCGACGGCGACAACCTTCGCACGCGCACGCGCTCCGTTCACAAAGCCAAGGAAAACCAAGGTGCCGATCTTAGCGCGTAGCACTTTACGC
>JASLKI010000148.1 GCA_030747575.1 Verrucomicrobiota bacterium
GGGCAGGCGTGGGGGTTCAACTCGCTGCAGACGTCGCACGGCATCGCCACCGGCGACCTCGACAACGACGGCGACCTCGACCTCGTCATCAACTGCCTCAACCAGCCGCCGTTGGTTTACCGCAACGACACGATCGCGCCGCGTGTGGCGGTGCAACTACGCGGCCTACCGCCGAACACCCACGGCATCGGCGCGCGCGTGACGGTGGTTGTCGGCAAATTTCGCCAGACGCAGGAGATCGTCGCCGGCGGGCGCTACCTCTCCGGCGACCAGCCACTGCGGATGTTCGCGATGGGCCTCGGCACGGCGACACGTTCGATCGAGGTCGCTTGGCCAAGTGGACGCCGCTCGTTCATCGCCGACCCGCAGCCGAATCACATTTACGAGATTGCCGAGCCAAGCGGCGACCCGCCGAAACCGGCCCCGGCCAAGCGTGAGGCGGAGCCGTTCTTCGAGGACGCAAGTCGATTGCTTAACCATTCGCACGCCGAGAACCAGTACGACGACACCGCGCTGCAACCCCAACTGCCGAGGCGTCTCGACCGTTCGGGGCCGGGTGTGGCTTGGCTGGATTACGACAACGACGGTGACGAGGATTTACTGATTGGCGCCGGTGCCGGGTCTCCAGTCGTGGTTTACAAAAACCTGGGCGACGGACGGTTCGGAGTCGTGTCGGGCGGCGCCGGCTTGAAGTTGCCCGGCGACGTGGTGAGCGCCTGCGGCTGGGTGGACGGCAGCGGTCGGCGCGCGTGGCTCGCTGCGGTGACAAACTACGAGTCGCCTCGATCCCGCGCGAAGCTGATGACGTTCAGGAAAAGCGGCGGCATCTACCGCAGTGACAAGTCGCTCGAGGAAATCATGCCGGGGCCGATTGCCGTGGCGGACGTCGATGCCGACGGCGATCTCGACGTGTTCATCGGTGGGCGCGCGGTCACGGGCCATTATCCGCAGGCGAGCGTCTCGATGCTTTTGAGCAACACCACACGGAGTCTCGATCCGGCCGGGGGCACGCTGGGCCGGGCGCTTGGCCTCGTGAACGGCGCGGTGTTCAGCGACCTAGACGGCGACCGTTTTCCCGAGTTGATCGTCGCGACCGAGTGGGGGCCGGTGCGTGTGTTCAAAAACCAGAAGGGTAAATTCAGTGAGGCGACCGAGTCGCTTGGTCTGGGCGGGTTGACCGGCCTTTGGCAGGGCGTGGCCACCGGCGACTTCGACGGCGACGGGCGCACCGACATCGTCGCCACCAACTGGGGGCTCAACTCGTCGCTGAACCCGAGCCTCATCAATCCGCCCCGCCTCTACTATCATTTCACCGACTCCAGCGTGCCGACGTCGCTCATCCTCGCTGCGTGGGATGACCGGCTGAAAAAGTACCTGCCGATCCGCGATCTGCTGTCGCTGTTCCGCGGCTACGCCGGCTTGCGCGGTGTATTTCAGTCTCACCGCGAATATGCCGAGGCTGGCGTACTGAAGTTGATGGATTATCATCCCGCCGCTGCGCACTCAGTCACGGCTGCGGTGTTGCAATCGATGGTATTCCTCAATCGCAAGGAAGGCTTCGAGCCGAAGCCGCTGCCACCGGAGGCGCAGTTGTCGCCGGCGTTCGGCGTGTCGGTGGGCGACCTCGACGGTGACGGCATCGACGACCTGTTCCTCGCACAGAACTTCGCCGCGTTCCCGACCGACGCCGACCGGCTCGACGCTGGCCGCGGCCTGTGGCTGCGCGGGCTTGGCGAGGCGAACTTCACGCCGGTGAAAGGCGACGAGGCTGGGTTGAAAATATACGGCGACCAACGCGCCTGCGCCCTGGCCGACTACGATGCCGACGGGCGACTAGACCTCGTCGTCACGCAAAGCGGCGGGCGCACCCGGTTGTTCCGAAACAACAAAGCCAAGCCGGGCCTGCGCGTGCGCCTCGTTGGTGGCAAGCTGAACCCGGACGCCATCGGCTCGGCGGCCCGGCTGCACTTTGGACAGGCGCCGGACGCCACCAGCGGCACGTGGCGCGAGTGGCAACTGGGCAGCGGCTACGGGTCGCAGGACGGCTTGGCCAAGGTCTTGGCGACGCCCAAGCCGCCGTCCGTCATCGAGGTCCGTTGGCCAAGCGGCAAAACCACGCGCACATCGCTCCCCGCCGGCCTGACCGAAATCACCCTCACGTCCAACGGAAAAATTCTCGAACACAAAACCAAGTAGCGTGTCACTTTACGGTGACGCCATTGGTGGTGCATGCTAGCTTTTTCGCACGTTGAAACAGATTGCCCAATATCAAGACGGACGACTGGAACTGCAGGAGGTGCCGTGCCCCGTACCGCCGCCGGGCGGGGTGCTGGTGCGCACGACACACTCCGTCATCTCGATCGGCACTGAGAAAATGAAGGTCGAGCAGGCCAAGATGAATCTGCTTCAAAAAGCCAAAGCCCGGCCGGATCAGGTTCGCAAGGTGATCGATACCGCGAGGAACATCGGCTGGAAGTCCGCCTACGAAAAAGTGCGCAACCGGCTCTCGTCGCCGACGCCGCTCGGCTACAGCGCGGCCGGGATTGTCGAGGCGGTGGATGAAGGCAACTCCCGTTTTCGCGTCGGCGACCGCGTGGCGTGCGGCGGCGCCGAGTGCGCGTTCCATGCCGAGTACATCGCTGTGCCGGACATGCTCGTGGCCAGGGTGCCGGAGCAAGTGCCGATGTGGCAGGCGGCCTACACGACGCTGCTCTCCATCGCGATGCAGGCGGTGCGCCAGACCGAGCCGCGCCTTGGCGATCGGGTGATGGTGATGGGGCAGGGGCTGGTCGGCCTGCTGGTTACCGGCCTGCTTAAGGCAAACGGCGCGCGCGTCATGGCGGTGGACCTCGACGAGTCTCGCCGCGAGCACGCGTCCGCGATGGGTGCCGAGCGGGTGGTGGTTTCGGCGTCGCAGGATTTGCAGAACGAGGTTCGCGAGTGGACCGACGGCCACGGCGTCGACGCCGCGGTGGTCTGTGTCGGCACCGACAGCAACGCACCGATCGAGCAGTGCGCCGACGCGTTGCGCGACCGCGGCCGCTTGGTCGATGTCGGCATCACGAAGATCGAGCTGCCGTGGCGCATCTTTGCCAACAAGGAACTCGACGTGCGTTTTTCGCGCTCGTACGGCCCGGGCCGGTACGATCCGTCGTATGAGTGGGGCGGCGCGGACTACCCGATCGGCTACGTGCGCTGGACCGAGCAGCGCAACTTCCAGGCCTGTTTGCATTTGCTGGGCATGGGCGAACTCGACCTTGGCGCGATCACCACCCGGCGCGTGAAATTTGACGACGCGCTGCCGGTGTACGAGGCGCTCGGGGACGGCTCCTCGAGCGACGTCGGCGTGGTGATGGAGTACGGCGAACCGGACGACGCGCCGGGTCAACCGGCGCCCAAGCCCAACGCCGAGGCAAGTGACATCCCGTCGGCCAAGCGCTTGGTCAAACCGGTGGAGCAACTCGACGTGATTGGTGCGGGCAACTTCGCCCGGACGATGTTGCTGCCGAGCCTCAAGGGCAGGATTCCGCTTGGCACGATCGTCAACAACACCGCGCTCAGCGCGAATCACGTGCGCGATAAGTTTGGCTTCGCCGAGGCGGCGACCGATCCCGAAGCCACGCTTGGCCAGGCGGGCGACGGCGCGGTGCTGATCGGCACACGCAACCATCTGCACACGCCGATGGTGATGGCCGCGCTTAAGTCGGGGCGGCATGTGTTCGTCGAGAAACCGCTTTGTCTCTCTCTCGCCGAGCTTGCCGAAATTGATGCGACGATTGCGGAGCATCCGCAGAGTGTGCAGGTCGGGTTCAACCGCCGCTTCGCCCCGGCGAGCGTCGAGTTGAAGCTCCAGCTCGACCGTGTACCCGGCCCGAAGTCGGCAAGTTACCGCGTGTTCGCCGGTAAGCTCGACGCCGGCCACTGGTACGCCAATCAAGACGAGAGCGGTGGGCGCGTCATCAGCGAGGGCTGCCACTTTCTTGATTACTTTTGTTTCCTGTTTGGCTCGCGCCCGGTGCGCGTCACGGCGCAGACCATATGGCCCGCTGAGGGGGCGTTGCCGGTGCCCGACAGCGTCACGGCGCAGGTTGAGTTTGCCGACGGCTCGAGCGGCCAGTTGATTTATTCCGCCGAGGGCGATACGACCTATCCCAAGGAGCACTGCACGGTTTTCGGTTCCGGCATCGTGGCGGACATCACCAACTTCCAGTCGCTCACAATTCATCAGCGCAACACGCGCAAGCAATTCAAATACGGTTCGAAAGGCCATGCCGAGCAGATGGCTGCGTGGTTGGCGTTTTTGCAAGGCACGGCAGATCATCCATTGCCTTACGCCGAGGCAAGGCAAAGCATGCGGCTCACATTTGCCGTGCTCGAGTCGATTCGCGAAGCCCGCTCAGTGGAGATTTGAGCATGCAACTCAAGACAGTATTCCGGGCGCTCAATTCGGGGGAAGCGCAGTTGGTTCGCTCGCAGCTTGAGGCGGCGGAGTTTGATGTGTTCGTCGCCGACGAGAGCAGTGCATTGGCGGTGGAATGTCATGTACTCGGCGTTGGCGGCATCCGCGTGCAAGTGCCGAAAGACCGGGAGGCGGACGCGCGTGAGTTTTTGAAATCGTTCGGTCACCCGGTCGAATGACAGACGCCCGCCGCAAACAGATTGGCCAACTTGCGCGTCGCTTGGCCAAGGGCGCACTGCGTACGGACGAACGAACGCTTCAGCGGCACGCCGGCGACAAGTGGTTTGCCACAAACCCGCCTGACGCGGTGGCCTTCCCTCGCAGCGCCAAGGCGGTTGCGGAGATTCTCAAGTTTGCCAACCGGCATCGCATTCCGGTGACCGCGCGCGGCTCTGGGTTCGGCTACGTTGGGGGTTGCGTGCCGGTGCGCGGCGGCATCGCGCTGAGTTTGGCCAAGATGAAGCGCATCCGCGAAATCAGCGCGAGCGACTTTGTCGCCGTGGTTCAGGCCGGCGTCATTACGGCCGAGTTGCAGGACGCCGCCGAGGCCAAGGGGCTGTATTATCCGCCCGACCCGGCGAGCCGAGCGGACTGCAGCATCGGCGGCAACATCGCCACCAACGCCGGCGGCCCGCGCTGCCTCAAGTACGGCGTGACGCGCGATTACGTGCTTGGACTCGAGGTTGTGCTGCCGGACGGCTCGATCGCAAAACTCGGCGGTCGTTGCCACAAAAACAAAACCGGGTTTGACTTAGCGCGGTTTTTCGTCGGCTCGGAGGGTTTGCTCGGGATCGTCACCGAGGCGACGCTCAAGCTGCTGCCGCTTCCGCCGTTCCGGGCCTGCATCGGCATGGGCTTCGGCTCGATGCGTAATGCTGCCCGGGCGATTCAGGCGATTTTTAGGGCCGGTTTTTTGCCGTCCGCCGTTGAGGTCGCCGATACCTTTACACTGGCGGCGGCGCGCGAGCGGACCGGCAGCAAATTGTTCGACGGCTGCAAGGCGCACCTGATCGTCGAACTCGACGGGCAGGAAAAATCGGTTCGCGGTGAGCTTGCCCAGTTGCAAAAACTGCTCAAGCCGTTCTCGCCGCTGCACACGCAGAGGGGCTTTGGCGACGAGGGCGTCGAGAAATTCTGGCAGTTGCGTCGCGAATTTTCGTACTCACTGCGCGACACCGGCCTGACCAAGCTGAACAACGACATCGCCGTGCCGCGCGGCAAGCTCGAGGCGCTGTTCAGGTTCGCCGGTCAACTGCAGAAAAAACACGGCATCCGCGTGGCCTGTTTCGGGCACGCCGGCGACGGCAACATTCACGTCAATCTGATGATGGACGAGTCCGACCCGGAACAAGTCAAGCGCAGTGGCGATGCGCTTGACGACCTGTTTCGGCAGGTGCTGGTGTGGGGAGGTGTGGTCACCGGCGAGCACGGTATCGGCGTGGCACGCCTGCCGTGGTGGGAACAGGCAACATCGCCGGAGGCGCGGAAACTGCATGCGGCGTTCAAGTGTGCGGTCGACCCGAACGGCATTCTCAACCCCGGCAAGTTTGCTTAGCTATGGCGTTTGACCGGTTCACGCACGAGCGGGAGCGCTTGGCCAAGGGCTGCGAGCGCATCGCCGGGGTGGACGAGGTTGGGCGCGGGCCTCTGGCCGGGCCGGTTGTCGCGGCGGCGGCGGTGTTCTTGCCCGGACACATTCGCGCCGGGCTGCCCAAGCCTCTGGACGGGGTGAACGACTCGAAAAAGTTGAGCGCCAAAAAACGGGAGTCGCTCTTCGAGTTGCTGCAGTCGCTGGACGGGTTTGAGTTTGGCATCGCACTCGTCGAGCCAGCGGAGATTGACCGGATTAATATCTTGCAGGCGACGCACCGGGCGATGAACGAGGCGTTGGCCGCGCTTGGCCAGGCGCCGGGGCACGTGCTGGTCGATGGGCGGCCGGTGGCGTCGCTTGGCCAAGCGCAGACGGCGCTAGTGAAGGGCGACTCGCTGAGTTACTCGATCGCTGCGGCGAGTATTTTGGCCAAGGTCACGCGCGACCGGATGATGGTGGAACTCGACCGCGAATTCCCCGGCTACGGTTTCGCCGCGAACAAGGGCTACGGCACGCGCGAGCATCTCGACGCCTTGGCCAAGCTGGGGCCGTGCCGCGTGCATCGGCACAGCTTCGCGCCGATCAAGCCTCAGCCGCAGCTTGGGCTGTTCCTTAACCCGCCGACCGATGAGCCTGTGGCACGCGGTTAAACGGGCGCTTGGCCTGCGGCGCGAGCCGGAGCATCTGCGCCGGGGCCGGGTCGGCGAGGCGGCGGCAAGGCGGCATCTCAAGCGGGCGGGCCTCAAGTTTCTCACCGCCAATTTCCGCACGAAGGGCAGCGAGATCGACCTCGTGTTTCGGGACGGCGACTGCCTGGTGTTCGTCGAGGTGAAGGCGCGGACAGAGGGCGGCTGGACGCGCCCCGCCGCTGCGGTGGATCAGCGCAAGCGCGGGCTGCTTGGCCAAGCGGCGAAGGAGTACCTGCGGCGGCTCGGCAACCCGGAGACCAAGTTTCGTTTCGACATCGTCGAGGTGCTGTTGCGCGACGGCGCGGTGAGCGAGGTGCGGCATCTGCCAAACGCCTTCCCGCTCACTCGGCTCAAGCGGCGGAGTTTAAAAGGTGAGCGGTGAAAAAACGGGACACGAATTTTTTAGGTTAAACGCAGAGGGTGCAGAGGTGCGGAGGGCCGCAGAGATTTGCTGAAAACTCGGTTTCAGTAACGGGTGATTTGCTCGGGGCTCTCGAGCGACCTGGGCTGGCCGAGGATGATGGAGCCGACGACGGCTTGTTGCGCGGTTCGGGTGTCGGTGCCGATGCGGTGCGCGATGTTGCCGGTGTAGATGGGCGAGTTGTAAACCGGCGAAGGAGTCGGCTGTCTGGCTTTGCTCGAAGCCTGCACGGCTGCGCTGCGTTTCGGGGTTTCTCTTGTCCGGCGAGTTTGCCGGGCGGTTGTGCCAATCACCGGCGGGAGCTCGTCGGCCGGGATGATCATCGGCGTCTCAACTGATTCCAACTCGTAGTTGTCATCGTATTGCCTCACGAGTTCCTGGTCGTTCTGGTCGAGTTGGGCCTCGGCAAGTTGCTCGAGCCGGGCGAGCCAGCCGGTGGGCTTCCCGTCTGGGGTGGGGGCGGGGCGTTGGGATCGTTGCGTGGGGACGGCATGGCTCGACTGCTCGAGTTTGGCAGCTTCCTTGCGCTTGTTGATCCAGCTGACAATCGCGGCCAGCAGGCCAAACACGAGGTAGAGCAACATCTGCGGGTCGACTTTCGCCAACTGCAGGAGCGCGTGCTCCGGC
>JASLKI010000149.1 GCA_030747575.1 Verrucomicrobiota bacterium
ACGGAAAACGCGGTTGCCATCGCACTGCCGTTTTTGGCGCCGGAGTTTAGTTTTGAATACACGCTGACGCGCGAACAGCTTGAGCGCTTGGCCAAGCCGGTCGTGGCGCGCTCGCGCGAGTATTGCCTCAAGGCGCTCGCCGACGCCGGCCTGGCCAGCGGCGATCTCGACCAGGTGATCCTTGTCGGCGGACAGACGCGGATGCCGCTCGTGCGTGAGTTTGCCTCGGGAGTGTTCGGGTGCGGCGGCGGCGGGCCGGAGTTGAACACGTCGCAGAATCCGGACGAGGCGATCGCGCTGGGCGCGGCGATTCAGGCGGGAATTTTGTCCGGCGACTTCAGTGGCATGCTGTTGCTCGACGTGACGCCGCTCTCGCTGGGCATCGAGACGTTCGGCGGGTTGATGAACGTGATCATCCCACGCAACACGACGATCCCAGTAAAGCGAGGCGAGGCGTTCACGACGGTGGCCGACTACCAAAAGGAGGTGCTCATCCACGTGCTGCAGGGTGAGCGTGAAAAGGCGGCGGACAACTGGAGCCTGGGGCGGTTCACGCTCGAGTTCGAGCCGCAGCCCAAGGGCGTGGCCAAGGTGGGCGTGCAGTTCCAGATCGACGCCGACGGCATTTTGCATGTGCTCGCGCGAGACATCAAAACCGGCAACGAGAAGCTCGTAGAGATGGCTTCCGCCGTGGAGGTCGATGACGCCGAGGTGCAGCAAATGATCGAGGAATCCGTCGAGCACGCGTTCGACGACATCGAGGAACGGCGCTGGATCGAGGCCAAGCTGCGCGCCGAGCAGACGGTGACCGCCACGCGCAAGGGGCTGGAGTCGCTCGGCGGTGAGTTGGCGGATGATCAGCGTGGGGCGATCGAGTCGGCGCTGGCTACGGTGGAGTTGCTGTTGGCCAAGCGGGGGCGGGACGAAGCAGTGACGGCTGCCGAGCTGAAGGAAGCCAACGGCAATCTCGACGACGCCACTCAGCCGTTGGCGGAGTTGATGATGGACCGCGTGATGGCGGAGATGCTCGAGAAACGCGGCGTGTTGCCGGGTTAGGTTTTCGCCGGGAGCTTGGCGCTGTCGATTGCCTGTTTGCGAAAACTGTTGTTGGGCTTTTTGATGTCCGCACCCTCGACGTGCCGGATTTCGTCGTAGTCTACTTCCACGGCGCGCTCCTCGGGATTCGGGTGAGGCGCCCGCTGGTCCTTGGGCTGCGGGTTGATGAGGACGATGACGCTTCTGCCGGCTTCGCGCGGCTTGGTGTCACAACTTCCCCACGGCTTGATCTTCTCGATGAACGCCTCGATGGTCTGCACGCCGATGTGTTTCGTGCGAAGTTCCTTGCCGCGGAAACGCAGGATCACTTTGACTTTCATGCCTTCGCAGAGGAAGTCGATCGCGTGGTTCAGCTTGAAGGTGAAATCGTGCGGATCAATGTTCGGGCGCAGCTGGATCTCCTTGATCTTGACCGTGACGGTGGCTTTTTTCTGCTCCTTGCGAAGTTTCTTCTGCTCGTAGGAATATTTACCGTAGTCCGTTATCCGGCATACGGGCGGGCTGGCGTTGGGTGAAATCTCCACCAAGTCCAGCCGCATTTCCTTGGCCTTCCGCATGGCGTCCTGAATGGAAAACACCCCCAGCTGTTGTCCATCATCCATCAGGAGCCGAACCTCCCGGGCTCGAATCCTGCCGTTTACTCGCGTCCGTGGTTCCCTGTAAGGGCGCCTTCCGCCTTTGGGGCGACTCAAAGCGTGCCCCCGATGCTGTGGTTTATCATATAGACTATATTGAATTGCCCGTCACAGGACGGGGCAAGAGCAGAGGCTATTTTTTGACACCGCCTTTGCAAGCCAAATTTTCAAAAAAACAAAAGCAACAGTGATGCCAAAAGGCCTGTCACAACGCTTGGCAGGGTGAATAGCTTTGCGGCCGGGCGGCTGTCCCCATACTATCTCGCCTCGAAGCCGCATGAGTTTTTTTGACATCACAAGCGAACCGTCGCGCTGGGCTAGGAGCGGCCTGCTGCTTTTGGGCGGCCTGCTCGCGCTCGGCCAGGCGCGGGCGCAACTGGCTCCGCCTCCGCCTCCGGCCAGAACGAGCATTACCGTCAGCAACGGCAAGTCGCTGGCTGGCTGGCGCGCGCCGCTTGGCGACTGGAAGCTGGTGAGGGCCGCCGCGCCGTCACTGGGCAACCCAAAGGCGTTCACGCTGGCCGAGGGCAAGGGCGTGCTCGTAAACGGCGACAAGGGCCGCACTGGCAACGTGTTCAGCAAACACGAGCACGGCGATGTGATGGTGGCTGTCGAGTTCATGGTGCCGCGGGGCTCGAACTCCGGGATTTATTTTCAGGGCCGATACGAGATTCAGATTCTCGATAGCCACGGGAAGGCCAAGTTGACCCACGGCGACAACGGCGGCATCTACCAGCGCTGGGCCAACGGCAAGGGCTTCGGTGGTGCCGCGCCGATCGTCAATGCCAGCAAGCCGCCGGGCGAGTGGCAAAAATTTATCGTCACGTTCCGTGCGCCGCGCTTTGACAAAAGCGGCAAAAAAATCGAGAACGCCAGGTTTGTCAAAGTGATCCACAACGGTCGGTTGATCCACCATAACGTCGAGGTGACCGGCCCGACCCGCTCCGCCGGTTTCAACGACGAAAAACCCACCGGCCCGTTGATGCTCCAGGGCGACCACGGCCCTGTGGCTTTTCGCAAAATCATCCTGAAACCGGCCAAGCTGGACTGAATCGCTTGGCCAAGATCAACCACCACCCACATCCATGGAACCCAAACCTGCACCCACGACACTCTCGGGCATCATTCGGCATCTTGGCCCCGGGCTGATCATCACCGCCACCATCGTCGGCTCCGGCGAGTTGATTATGACGCCCAAGCTTGCCGGTGAAGCCGGCTTCTCGCTCTTGTGGTTCATTATTTTTGGTTGTCTGATAAAGGTGTTTATCCAGGTTGAACTGGGCCGATACGCCATTACACACGGCAAGACCACTCTGGCAGCGATGGACAGCGTTCCAGGGCCCCGATTCCAATTTCCGTGGAAAACGGAGAACAGCGTGATCACCGTTCAAGCCTCGTGGATGGTATGGTTTTGGGTGGTCATGTATATCGGTTCCAGTCTCCAGATTGCCGGAATGATGGACGGACTTGCCTCATTGGTTTTTCAGGAGCCGGGGACCGGCCATCATTTGATGATACTCGGCGTGGCAGCGGTAACGATAATTTTATTGCTCTCCGGACGCTATCGCCTGGTTGAGAGAGTCTGCATCGGTATGGTTTTACTGTTCACTATCTTTACTATTGTGGCGCTTGTTGCATTGCAATTCACCGAATTCAAAATCAATTCATCTGACATTGCTGAAGGTTTTAAGTTTGGCAACGACTCGCCGGAGAAATTTACGACGGCGTTTGCCGCATTTGCCATTATTGGAGTCGGGACGTCTGAGTTAATTTACTACCCCTATTGGTGTCTGGAAAAAGGCTATGCGAAGTTCACCGGGAAAAATGACAATACTCTAGGATGGCTCGACAGGGCACGCGGCTGGCTCAACGTGATGAAATGGGACGCGTGGATTTCCTGTACAATTTATACTGCCGCCACTTGTGCATTTTTCCTGCTCGGCGCAGCCACATTACACAGGACTGGGCAAGAAGTAGGAGATATAGGAATGATAGCCACACTTTCCAGCATGTATGAAGGAGCGTTTGGTGACACAGGAGTGCTATTGTTCAAGATAGGGTGCTTTTGCGTTCTGTTTTCGACTGTGTTTGGAGCGACAGCTGCAAATTCACGGCTTTTTGCCGATTGCATTCCAGTATTTAAGATTCGAAAATTTGACTCTGAAGAAGATCGAGCCAAATGGGTAAAGATTGGGGTCATAGTCCTGGTGGGTTTATCCTTTATGATTTCACTGATTTTCGGCGAGCCGGTTACTTTGATAATTTACGGTTCGATTGCACAGGGAGCGTTGTTGCCATTTCTTGCCATTGCGGCGGCTTACTTTTTGTTTATGCGAATCGACAAAAGGTTGCATCCCGGGATGGTTTGGAAATTTTTTCTCATGTTGTCTGTCTTGGCAATGGTAATGGTGGGGTGTTATCAACTTTACGATATATTGAAATAGTGTGGCTTACACCAGTAAAGAGAAATTTGATTCGTTTTTGTTGGCCATTGAAACTGAAGGTCTTCCAGGGCTTGGGCCGGAGGTTAGGTCGTCAGTGCAGCCCAGCGCGGCTCTTGCCCGGGCTGTGGATGCGCTTGGCTTGGGTGGCGCGGCCGCTGACCTGGTCAAGGCGGCGGCGCTGCTGTGGCACGACCATCTCGACGAGTCGCATACCGTTTCGCAGAACATAGGCTCGATAGACGGTAGTTTCCTACACGGCATGATGCACCGTCGCGAGCCGGATTACCCGAACGCGAAGTACTGGTTCCGCCGCGTGGGCGATCACCCTTGTTTCCCCGCCCTGGCCAGCGACGCGACCGAATACCTGGATGCTGCCGGCGACGAGGCTTTGGCTAAGCGCCTGGCCCCGGGCGGTCACTGGGATCCTCTCGCTTTTGTGGATGCCGTCGAGGCGGCGGTGCGCTACGGCAACCCTTCTGAGATCGGGCTGTTGCAGCACGTCCAGCGCATCGAGTTCGAGACTCTCGCGCAAACCATCCTAGCCTAGCTTGGCCAAGCGATGAATCATGGCTGAGTTTCTCAAGGTTCTCTCGGCGGTGTTGCCCGTTTTTCTGATCGCACTGCTTGGCTTTCAGCTGCGGCGGATGGATTGGCTGACCAAGGCGGCGGACGACAGCCTGCTCAAGGTTTCGGTCAACGTGCTGCTGCCGTGCCTTGCCTTCAGCAAAATCAGCAACAACCCGGAGTTGCTCAAGCCGGAGAACGTCTGGCTGCCACCGGTGGTCGGCTTTTTCTCGATCGGCGTTGGCATGGCCGTCGGCTGGCTGGTGAGGAAGTTTGCCACAGGCTCGACCGATGCCAAAGGGCGCACGTTTGCCATCAGCATCGGTGTGTTTAATTTCGGCTTCGTGCCGATCCCGCTTGTGGGATCGCTCTTCGGCGAGAGCGCGGTTGGAGTGCTCTTCGTGTTCAACGTCGGGACGCTGCTGGCGATGTGGTCGCTCGGCGTGATGCTGCTGCACGGCGACCTGCGCACCGGGTTGCGAAAGGCGATCAACGTGCCGGTGGTGACGGTAGTCGCCGCGCTCGTGGTGAACGCCACCGGCCTGCACGGGTACATTCCCGTCTTGGTCAATGACACGATCAATACGCTCGGCCTCTGCGGTATCCCGATGTCGATCCTGCTCATCGGCGCGATGGTGAAGGATCATTTCACCGAGTGTGATTTTCGGTCGTCGTTCCGCGTGTGCTGGGTGAGTGTGGTGCTGCGGCTTGGGCTGTTGCCGCTGGCGATGATCGCCTTGGCCAAGTGGCTGCCTTGCTCAACCGAGCTGCGGCAGGTGCTGCTCGTTGCGGCGGCAATGCCCTCGGCGATTTTCCCGCTGCTGATCGCCCGCCTGTACGGCGGCAGCCCGGTTGTCGCCACGCAGGTGGCCATCGTCACCACGCTGGTCAGTTTGGGGACGATCCCGCTGTGGCTGCGGGCCGGGGCAGCGTTCATCGGGCTGGACTTCGAGTAGTGTGCCCCGGTAAGAACTGGCGGACGGCTGGGACAGCTATTCCCACGACGAATGTGGCTTGCAGCCGGGGGAGTGTTCGCGTAGGCCAAGGCGCATGCGAGCAACTCTGCTTCTCTCAATCGTCGGTGCGCTGTTCCTTCAGCCAAGCTTGTCCGCGGACGAGTCCCTCAAGGTGATGACCTTCAACCTTCGCTACGCCAGCAACAGCAAGCCCAACGCCTGGCCGGATCGCCTGCCGCACATGGCCGACATCATCAAGAAAACGAACCCTGACATTTTTGGCACCCAGGAGGGCAAGTTTTATCAACTCAAGGAACTCAACGCCAAGATCCCGGGCTACACTTGGTTTGGAACCGGTCGTGACGGTGGCAGTAGGGGCGAGTTCATGGCGATCTTTTACAAGCCGGAGCGGTTTGATATTTTGGAATACGACCACTTTTGGCTGTCTGACACGCCGAACGTGATCGCCTCGACAACCTGGGGGCACAGCAACCGGCGGATGGTGACGTGGATTCGGTTTCTCGATCGCAAAACGAAAAAGGAATTCTACTTTTGGAATACACACTTCGACCATCGCATACAGCCAGCTCGCGAAAAATCGGCGCTGTTGGTGAACAAAAAAGTGGCCGCGTTAAAAACCAAATTGCCGATTCTCTTGGTGGGAGACTTCAACGCCTCAGCCGGGATGAATCAGGCCTATGACACACTGACAAAGGACGGCGGTTTTGTAGACACACTGCTCACGGCGAAGAAGGCGATAAACAGCGAGTGGAATACGACGAATGGCTTTAGGCAGGTACGAAAGGGTGCGCGGCGGATTGACTGGGTATTGGCCAAAGGGCCGTTGAAAACCAGCGAGGCGGAGATCGTGCTATACGATAACAGCAAGCAGTATCCAAGTGATCATCAACCTGTTTCGGCAGTCATCACGCTGGAATAGCCCCAACAGTCAGGCGCTGGGAGATTGAGGAATTATTCCTCCTCGAAATCAATGTTGATGTTGTTGTTGTCGAGCGTGTTGCCTTCGGCCTGAGCCAGACGCGACAGCGCCGTGAGGTATTGCACTTTGGCGTTGATCTCAGAGTAGCGCCGGTTGGTGAGATCGCGCTGGGCCTGCAGCACCTGGTAATTTTCAATCGCACCCTCGTTGTACCGTTTCGTCTCGTTTTGCAGGGCCAACTCGCTGCTGAGCCTCGCCTGTCGTGACACGGTAATTTGCTCAAATCGATACTCGGCATCACGGATGAGCCGGTCGATCTCGACCATGATGGACTGCTCCAGTTCCTTGTGCTGCAACACCGCCTGTTCCTTTTGCTCCTGGGCGGTTTCGTAGCTGGCCCGTGCCGAGCGGTTGGGGATGGGGATGCTGAACTGAAGGCCGATTGAGTAATTGGGGTAGTCGCCCCGGCGTACATCGCGAAAAGCATTGTTGAAGGAGGCACCACTCTCAACAAACGGTGTTGTCTTGTCCCTGAACTTGACGACGGCACTGTCGCTGCCGGAAAGCCCGTAAGTGGCTCGCAGATCCAGTTGGGGGTAAAGCTGGTTCTTGTTGTATCGCAACCGAATGTCCGCGTTCTCGAGCGAGATTTGGCTTTGTAGAATCTCCGGGCGTTGGTTGAGCGCCTTGTCCCAGCTGTCGTTCAGGCTGAACACCGTTTGCACTGGATTGAGCTCCCCGACCGGCAGTAACTCGGCAGCCTGGGCGGCCCCAAAATCGTCGGTCAAAAGCCGCTTCAGTGTGTTGACGCTGTCGGCATAGTTGTTCTGTACAGAGAGCAGTGAGGCTTTCTGCGAATAAAGTTCGGCTTCCAGCTGGGGAAGCTGAGACTTGGCCAGCGTGCCGACTTCTGCCCGGCGTTTTTGGTTGCTGAAATTTTTCTCCGTCAACGCGAGGGTCTCCTCGGCAACCTTCACGTTTTCGCGGCTGGCGATCAGTGCGTAGTACGCGAGCTCAACGTTGGACACGGTCTGCGTGATTTGCCGAATGACAGTGAGAGAGGAATTCTCGACCTGTTGTTTTTGCAGCTTGATATTCATCCGCGTGCCGTCGATCCACGCGCCCCTTAGCAATGGCTGCGTGATGGAGGCGCTAAAGCCGGTGCCGTAACTGCCAAACGGGAAATCTCGCGAGTCGGTGCCGGTTGTCTCCGAGGAGTTCAGGCCCATGCTGTACCGCGTGCCGAACGGCGTCACACCGTTCAACCCGATGTTGTGCCGGAACGAGTCCGTTTCACTGGAGGGGATGGTGAACTCGAGCGGGTTCTGGCGACCCTTGCTCTCGCGAAAACTATCCGTGCCGCCGAGGCTGAACCGCGGGTCGTAGGCGCCGTACGCCCCCCGTAGGTTCAGGGCGGCCAGGCGCGGTTGGTAGTTGGTGATGCGGAGGCTGAGATTGTTCTCGAGCGCAAG
>JASLKI010000150.1 GCA_030747575.1 Verrucomicrobiota bacterium
GCGGTTCGGCACGGCAATGGCTGGCGTGTCATTGTCGGGCATTTTCCCCGGCGACAAGGTATTCGCCGCCCCTGCCTCCGCGCTGGCCGACCACACCAATCCGCTCAAACCCCGCAAGGCGCATTTCCCGACGAAGGCCAAGGCCTGCATTTACCTGTACATGTACGGCGGGCCAAGCCAGATGGATTTGTTCGACTACAAGCCGGAACTGGCGAGGCATCACGGCAAAACCATCGACATCGAGATGCGTCGCCGCAGCATCCGTAAAGAGAAAATTCTCGGCCCGGTTCGGGAGTTCAAGCGGCGCGGCCAATCGGGCCTTTGGTGCTCCGACGCCTTCCCGCACACCGCCCGGCACATGGACAAGATGGCGGTCATCAAGTCGCTCTACATGGACTCATTCGCCCACGGCTCCGCAAACATACAGATGAACTCCGGCCGCGTGCTGCAGGGCCACCCTGCCCTCGGCGCGTGGATCGCTCACGGCCTCGGTTCCACCAACAAGAATTTGCCGTCGTTCGTCGTGATGCTTGACCCACGAGGCGGCCCCATTCCCGGCGCGGCCAACTGGACCAGCGGCTACATGCCGGCCGCCTATCAGGGCACCGTGCTGCGTTCCTCCGGCAACCCGATTCTCGACCTCGCATCGCGCTCCGTCCGCACCCACAGGATGCAGGGCGAACGCATCGACACCATCAACGCCCTGAACGGCATGCACCTTCGCAGCCGGCAAGGCTACAGCGAACTTGCCGCCCGCATTGCGAGCTACGACCTGGCTTACCAACTGCAGTCCACCGCTCCCGAGGCGTTGGACATCTCCAGCGAGTCCGGGAAAACCAAGGCGATGTACGGATTGTACGACAAAAAAGTCGACCACTCGATCGCCATCTCGCCGGCTCACTTTGGCCGCCAATGCCTCGTCGCGCGACGCTTGGTGGAACGTGGTGTGCGCTTCGTGCAACTCTACTCCGGCGGTGGTCATCAACAGCAAAACTGGGACGCTCACAACGGAGTGGACGAAAACCTGAAAATCCACTGCCCGGAAG
The DNA here is from genome assembly GCA_030747575.1 of Verrucomicrobiota bacterium. GTDB lineage: Bacteria > Verrucomicrobiota > Verrucomicrobiia > Limisphaerales > UBA1096 > UBA1096. Next base: position 1,047 of record JASLKI010000150.1, read on the forward strand.
TGGACAAACCGATTGCTGGCCTGCTCGGCGATCTCGAACAACGCGGCATGCTGGAGGAAACTTTGGTGATTTGGGGCGGTGAATTCGGACGCCAACCGGTGTTCCAAGGCAAAAACGGCGGACGCGATCACAACCCCAAAGGCTTCACCTACTGGATGGCCGGCGCCGGCGTCAAGGCAGGCACTGACTACGGCGAGACAGACGAACTCGGCCACGAAGCCGTCGTAAACCGCCACCACATTCGGGATCTGCACGCCACCATTCTGCACCTTATGGGCCTTGATCACGAAACGCTGACCTACCATTACGGCGGCCTCGATCAACGCCTGACCGGAGTCATCCCCGCAACCCCCATCGGCCCCGTCATTGCCTGAAAACCAAGCAGCTTGGCCAAGCGCAAAAAAAGCCAAGCCCATGAAGGGCTTGGCCTGATAGAAAATTCAGCAGGGTGGTTTAACTGTTTAGGCGCCAGATGATCCGCGCCTTGTCGAGGTCGTATGGAGACATTTCCATCTTCACCTTGTCGCCGACTGCCAGCCGAATCCAACGGCGCTTGCGCATTTTGCCGGCGATATGCGCTAATACCTCGTGGTCATTTTCCAGTTTGACCCGGAACATTGTCCCAGGAAGAACTTGGCTTACAACGCCAATAACCTCAATTTCCTCGCCGCCTTTTGCCACTTGAACGAAAAATCAGAATCCCTATTTCCGATCAAATTAAGCTGAAAAATGTGAAGCCAAAACCAGCTTCACAATACCTTCACACCGGAGGCCTGCAAACCTTTGCG
>JASLKI010000151.1 GCA_030747575.1 Verrucomicrobiota bacterium
GGGCATCAACGGCGTCGTCATCGGCATGCTCAACGCCGATGGCACCATCGATATTGAGCGCTCCAGCCGACTGATCGAACTCGCCCGGCCACTCGAGGTGACCTACCACCGCGCGTTTGACGTTACCGCTGATCCGTTCCGCAGCCTCGACGACATCATCGGCCTCGGCGTCGAGCGGCTGCTCACCTCCGGGCAGGAGCCGTCGGTGCTCGAGGGGGTGGAGCTGATCGCCGAATTGGTTCGCCGCGCCGGCGACGATATCATCATCATGCCCGGAGCAGGCATCACCGAGAAAAACCTGCCGCGAATCATACGCGAGACCGGAGCGAAAGAGTTTCACGTGACCGGCAGTGCACCGGTGCAAAGCAAAATGGAGTTCCGCAACGAACGCTGCTTCATGGGTAAGGCACTATATCCCCCCGAGTTCTCGCTAAAAGTCACCAACCCCGACAAGATCCGTACCTACTGCGGCATCCTTGCGGGCAGCAACTAAAATTCCTTTATGCGAATGTTGCGCCAGCGAACCTGCTTGCCGGCGCGTCCCTTGTCTTTGCTTTGGCCGTGGACCTGCAATCCAATGAAACCAGAAGCGTCCATTGAATCACGCAACGTCACCGCGTGCACGCCGTTGATCCATGTCTTGATTTCATCGCCCTTGGCCTGAATGCGAAAGTGATTCCACTCGCCCGGCTTGAAGGCATCCCTCGCTGGTTTGTTTTTTGAAAGATCGGCCAGCCAACCGCGCCGCGCCTCGTCGTAAATGCCTCCGGTCCACATCCGATTGCGGGTCGTATCGGGATCAATCTCAACCTGATAGCCACGAACGCGTCCAGCTTGGTGCCTCTTTTTCTTTTTGCGCCCCTTCTTTGTTACTTCTGTGTCCCCTCCATAAACGGCACCACGAATCTGCACCCCTGAGTTCAGCGCCGCATCGACCTTGAATTCCAACTCCAGCACAAAATCACTGTAAGTTTTCTTGGTGCAAAGAAACGTGTTTGGCGAACGCTTCGGACCGGTCCCGAGAATGACACCATCCTCAACAACAAACTTAGCAGTCCCTCCTCGTTTCTCCCATCCCTTGAGCGTTTTGCCATCAAACAGACTCACCCAATCTTTAGCATGCCCCGCTTGGCCAAGCGCAATGGCCAAGACCAAGCCAAGCCACCTCCTGTTTTTCAGATAAAAAGCCATGGATTAATTCACATCTTAGATCTCGCCTTGTCGAGAATCTTGCGCTCGCGCTCGGTCAGGCTTTGGATGCCCTGTTTGGAAATCTTGTCGAGAATCGGATCCACCTCACGGCTAATGAAATCCCCTTCGGCCACCTCGGCGGCATCGACCACACTGGGCTTGCGCCAGTTTCGACGCCGCGTGGCGCCTGAGTCCTTGGGCGAATCGTCCGAAACGAACCGAATCCTGGGCATGCCGGGCAAAAACCGCATCAACCCGCCGTTTCGAACCAGCTTGGCCACATAAAACGCACCGTACAACAGTCCCCCCAAATGCGCCGCGTGAGCCACCGAATCCCCCGCCTCAGTCCGTATAGCTTGTAAAATGGAAACCAGCGCAATCGCAAAACTACCCCAGAAAACCCATTGAAGTTTCAGTCGGATTGGCAGGACAAAAAACAGGAGCAGATACACTTCACGATATGGGAATAACCGTGCCAGCACTCCCATGAACCCAAATACCCCCGCACTCGCTCCCACCATCGGCCCAGCAAATTGGGGAGGGAAAACCGCTGCAAATCCCAGTTGAAACAAAGCTCCAACCACGCCGCTGGCAAGATACAAGCCGATGACCTCCCGACGGCCAATCGACGGCTCCAATGCCCTGCCGATAAAAAACAGGCCAAGTCCATTCATCAGTAAATGCCAAACTCCCCCATGCAAAAACTGGTAAGTGAATAATTGCATTGGAAGCA
>JASLKI010000152.1 GCA_030747575.1 Verrucomicrobiota bacterium
CGTTGGACGATCTTTTGGTTTGCCGCTGCGACGTCCGTCGTTTCGCCGATGTCGTCGGCCAAGTTGTAAAGTGTTAGCGCCGGCTTGGTTCCTTCTTTTTTCTGTTTCTTGTTTCCACCGCCAATATGGAGTTTCCAATCGCCACTGCGGACCGCACGCAGGCCGGCGCCGCGATAGTAGTAAAACTGTTTGTGCGGGCTCTTGGCTCCTTCCCTGCCGGACATCAATCGCCAGATATTTTTGCCGTCTATCTTGCGCTTGGGCAACTCGGCCTTGGCGAGCTTGGCAAAGGTCGGGAGGATGTCGCATGCGGCGGCAACTTCGCTGCAGACGGAGCCTGCCGGGATTTTGCTGGGCCAGCGCATGATGGTCGGCACGCGCATGCCTCCCTCCCATGTACTGAATTTCGCCCCTCGGAGCGGCAGTGCCGAGCCGCCGTGGTGGCGGAGCTTGAGATGCCATGGGCCGTTGTCGCTGGTGAAGATGACGACCGTATTGTCATCGACGCCAGTTTCTCTCAGCGTTTTCAAAACCTGGCCGATCGAGTAATCAATCTCTTCGATCGTGCGGATGTACGCTTTCTTTGGATCCTTCGTGTAAAACTTGTCCGACACAAAAAGAGGGATGTGCGGCATGGTGTGCGGCATGTAGAGAAAGAAGGGTTTGCTCTTGTTGCTGCGGATGAATTGCTGCGCCTCTTGGGTGTAGCGTTCGATGATCGTGTTTTGATTCACAGGGCGTTCGATCACTTTGGTGTTGCGAAGCAGCGGGACGTTCCATGGGGAGATGTCGCGTTCGATCCAGGCACGGTCCAGGTTGCGGTCCTTGCCCTTCACGCCGTCCATGTCGTTGGAGTAGGGAATGCCGAAGTAGCTGTCGAATCCGTGGTTGGTCGGCAGGAATTTCGGCAGGTGGCCGATGTGCCATTTACCCACGGCCGCAGTGGCATAGCCCTTGGTCTTGAGAATCTCAGCAATGGTGGTCTCCTCGGGGTTCAGGCCGATGCTGTGGCGTGGAAACAAAACGCCGGTGATGCCCACTCGCGGTGGGTAGCAGCCGGTCATCAGCCCGGCGCGGGACGGCGAGCAAACCGGAGCAAGCGAATAAAAGTCGGTGAACTTCATTCCTTCTTTGGCCATGTTGTCCAGATTCGGGGTCTTGATGGTTTTCGAACCGAAGACACCGACGTCTTGGTATCCCTGGTCGTCCATGAAAATGAGGACGAAGTTCGGTGTGCGCGCGGCCTCGGCGGCTGAGGTCAAAGCGAAGCTGGCGGCCAAGCCGAGCAAGCCCTTGGCCAAGCGGTTGAGTGAGTATAGTTGAGACATAATTTTACGGTAGCGCAAGCTAATCAAAGCCAGGCTCGGATTCAAGCAATGTTTGGTTTTGCTCGTCGAAGCTTTTGGTTTGGGATACACCACCCGCACCGATGAGCGAATCGAGCGCACCGAAAATTAAGAAATGGCCCTTCATCGCCGGAGTTGTGGCTCTCCTTCCGGCTTGGTGGATTTACTACGACTCTGACCCTAAGACATCGGTTAGTGGGCTGGAGGCGTTCTGGTGTTTTATCTTTGTGGCGGCAGGGGTGTGGGTCATGGTGCTACCGTTTCTCAGGGAATTCCAGGCGCAGGCCGACCTGACCGAGGCGAAGGAACTGGCCGCCTCGGTTGAGAAAATCTCCTCGGTCGATGCTGTTGCCAAGCAGATCGAGAACGCCACCGAGCAGTGGCTCCACGTGGAGGACCGAGCCAACGAGATCAACGCCGCCTCACGGGAGATCGCCGGCAAGATTAACGCCGAGGCGCGGGAATTCACCGAGTTTCTGCAGAAAGCCAACGATACGGAGAAGAACCATCTGCGGCTCGAGGTGGACAAGCTCAACCGGGCGCAGGTCGACTGGGTGAAGGTGGTCACCGGGATGCTGGACCATGTGTTCGCGCTCAACCAGGCTGGGCGCCAGTCCGGGCAGGAAAAACTGGTGCGGCAGCTAGACAACTTTCAGGTCGCCTGCCGGGACGTGGCCCGCAGGGTGGGGGTGGTCACCCACGAGCCGAAGCCGGAGGATGGGTTCGATACCGGAAAACATCAACTGCGTGATCCCGAGGCGGAACCGGAAGTTGGAGCAAAGATCATTGGCATCGCTGCGCAGGGGTTGTCCCACCAGGGTCAGGTGCTGCGAAAGGCGGTCGTGGTGATCGAGGGGGAGGAGCCTGGCCAATCGCCGTCGGATGCCAGCCAGCCAAAGGCCAAGGCGAAGGCCAAGAAAAAAGCGTGATCGCGCTCAGTTGCGCCTTGAGGCGCCCTGCATGTTGAGCATCATTTGTGCTTTTTTGTCGCCGTTTTCTGCGGCTTCGATCAATGCGTTTTGGATGTTCACACCGGCCTCGCTGGCGACCATGAACTGATCCACGGTCAGCTTGGCGCCGTTGGCTTTCAGTTGGTTGACGCATTGGATGGCCAATGGGTAGTTGCCCTGATCAAGCGCGTCGCTCGCGGTCTTTGCCAGTTGCTGCAGCTTGGGGTCGGCCTTCTCGAAGTAGGTGATCAGGTCGCTGGCGGATTCCTCGGCGGTGTCAGCCTGAAGCGCCTCCTCCGCGACTTCACTGCAGCCGGTCAAAAGAATGCCAAGCGACATTACGAAAAGGGGAGCCTTGAGTTTGTGAAACATTGGCTTTTCTCGGCCGGTTCAACGGCCGCGGTTTTTCGGGCTGCACCACCAGCGATTTCCGCCAGGAGGAGCCGAGCGGGCTTCCTCATAGTAGATTCTGGGATTGATAAACTCGACATGGCTGTCGACTGAAGCTGCCACGAATCCCTCCTTGTGTCGCTTGGCCACCGGTTCGCTCGCGCGGCTCGTGGCATTGTCATAGGCACCGGCGTCGTCACTGTGGGCCTCCCAGTATACCATGTCGCCCGGTTGAAATTGATTCGCCTTATAGGTCATTCCCGGCTTGCTGCCTAGGTTGCACGTGTATTCGCAAAAGGCGCCGTTCATGATGTAGCTGGTCACCTGATTCTCCCTTTGCTTGAAGTTACGGTGTGACCTGTCCTTGACGATGTAATCCATCGTGCATTTTAGGATGTTGCTATTGTTATGGTAGTTCCACAGCTGACTTTCGTGAACGAGGTCGCGAGCCGGGCGGCCGTTGGCGCGCCTGGTATAGGCCCAGTTGGGCAACCCTATCGTGCCGGAGCACCAACCCGGGTAGGGCATGTAGTCTTCGGCATCGTTTAGGTACATGGCGGAGGCGATGCTAATTTGCTTCATGTTGTTGATGCAGTTGGTCCGCTGGGCCTGTTCCTTGGCTTTCGCCAGTGCCGGGAGCAGCATGCCAGCCAGGATGGCGATGATGGCGATTACGACCAGCAGCTCAATGAGCGTGAATCCCGACCCGTGTTTTTGAGGAGTGTTCATCGTTCGTTTCAGTGGTTGGCAGAACATTCGACAGTGGGCCTTTTTTTTGCAACCCAATTTTGCAATTCTTGACAGGTATCGAAAACTACCGGACGTTGCCCAACGAGTTGTTTATGGGAATTACACCTGCAAAACTTTATGTGGCGGATCTTGGGGAGCGGGCTGTGGTTCGCATAACGGGCCGCGCGAACTGCCTGTCCAGCGTCCCTTTCAAGCGCGTCATCAAAAGTCTGATTGAGCGAGGCCGCCGGGGCTTCACGCTAGACTTGAGCGACTGCCAACTCATGGACAGCACATTCCTTGGGGTACTCGTGGGACTGAACCGCACCCTTGGCCAGTCGGAACCGGGTGGGGGTTTTTCACTCTACAGACCAACGGAGCCGGTTCGAGTCCTGCTCGACAACCTGGGAATCCTCGAGTTGTTCAGTACTGCAGAGTCGCTTGACCAAGCGGAGGCTGCAGAGCCGGTTGAGGCCGGCGAAGCGCCGGACAAAACCGAACTCACCCGCACCAGCCTGGAGGCACACCAAACCCTCACCGATGCCAACCCGGAGAACGATGCCAAGTTTAAGGAGGTTACCCGATTCCTTGAGGAGGATTTGAAACAGCAAGAGGCTGCCGATTCATCGGACTAAATTTTCAGTCGGTGATATTGGCCGACGGCCGGCTGCATCAGGGTGACGGTCTTGCCGTCTGGCCAACGGATCACCAGTTTATCGACCATCTGATTTTCACCTAAGCCGAAGTGGACCGTCGCAGGGTGCTGCGCGGTGAACGAGTCGCCGGTGACGAGTTGACGCACATCGTTGCGGTTGCCGGTGTGCAGTTGAACGGTTGCTCCGTTGGCAGGCAGGCCGGGCCGGTCGGGAATGTGCAGGCCAACCCAGTTGCCTTTGGTTTGGATCTGGTTTCGCATCACGAACAACCGTTGCTGTCGTGCCTTGGCATCATACTGGACGACGAGCAGATCCGTCCGTCCGTCGACATCCACATCGGCGAGCACCACCGACCGTGCATCGAACTCAAATGCCGTGCTCAAAAGGAATGCCGCGTTGCTGAAGCCGGTGTTGTCGCGGTTCAGGAACAGGTGGTTGTGCTCGAATCCGTTCCACGAATAGTTTGAGCCGAGTCCCTGCAGTGTGCCGGAGAAAAAGGTATCCAGCGTTTCGTTCGGCTTGGAGGTGCCGGTGTACACGTCGTGGCACCAAAAGCGGGTGCAATAGTCGAGGGCGGAGTTGCCGCTCAGGTGTCCGTTGGCGACGTAGAGGTCCATGTCGCCGTCGTTGTCCATGTCCGCCGAACTGCAACCCCACGACCAGCCTGTGCGGGCGACATCGCTGCTGAAGTCTGGCTGGTGGAAGCCGGTCTTGCCGCCGATGTATAGTCGGTTACCGTAAGTCATTGGCGCACGCATGGCGTCGAGTTTTTCAAAGCCCTCTCGACCCAGCCCCAGCTGGTCAAGCCGCCGTGCCGTGGTGGAACTCATGCCGACCATGTAGATGTCCAGTGCACCGTCCCCATCAAAGTCGTTCACGGTGTGGGACATCCCGAAGCCGTGTCGCTGCTTCACCCACCGGTCTGTCATGTCTGTGAATTCCCCATGGCCGTTGTTGCGGTAAAGGTCGATCCCCGAAAAGTCGCAAACAGTGAGCAGGTCGAGATCGTGGTCTCCATCGAGGTCGGCGAACGAGGCGCTGTAGGTGCGGCGGTTCCGCTTGGCCGAGAGGCCGGCCGCCTCGGTGCCGTCGGTGAACTGCCCCGTGCCGTTGTTCAGCAACAGTGTGTCAGGGTAACCGTCGTTGGCGTCGTAATACGGGGTCGGCATCGAGCCTCGCAGGTACGGCTGTTTCCATTGGCCGACGAAGAGATCGAGATCGCCGTCAAGGTCGATATCCGCAGCCGTCATCGTGTG
>JASLKI010000153.1 GCA_030747575.1 Verrucomicrobiota bacterium
ACGATGGCCATGATGCAGGGCTGCGCCGGGGTGAGCCTCGACCTGCCGCCGTTCACGATCGTGCGCGGCATCAACGGCATGTGCGGCCTGAACAGCGTCGGCCTGAAACGTGCCGGTTTCTCCGCCGAGGAACGGTCGCAACTCAAGAAAGCTTATCACGCGATTTTCCTATCCAATGACCTGCTGAAAGACGCGCTAAAAAAAGCCCGCGACGAGTTCACCGGCGTGCTGGCTGAGCAGTTGATCGACTTCGTCGCCACCAGCCAGCGAGGCACCTGCTCTCATACCAAGCGCTGAGCTACTCAACCAACACCGGGCGAGGGGCGATCAGGGCTTCGATTTGCGGTAGGTCGAACGACTCCAGCAGGCCGAAGCACATCATCTCGGGCAACTCGTTCGCCCCTTTGTTTTCGCGGACGATCTCTTTGAGGCTCCGCATCGAGTCGTGCATTTTCAACGCACTGATCGCTTCACTCTGCACCGCCGCGAGCCGCGCCGCCACGCTGAGTCGGCGGCCGACGGACTCGAGTTCCACCGGCTGTCCGAATTGCCGCGCCGCCCAGTTGGCCAAGGCCGATATTTGTCCGGCTTGCACGCCCAGCGCGCGCTCGCCCACGGCGTGCATGAGGATGACATGCAGAAAATCGCGGCTCACGATTTTCGACTCGCCGAAGAAAAACGAATCGAACGCCACGACGCGCCGGCCGTTGGCCAAGGCCGCCTCAACCCGCTTGGCCAACCCCTTGCGGCCGGCGTCGGCGGTGAGCAGCGTGGTGGCCTTGGGCTCGTCCGGCGTGAATACCGTGCCGGGCACCGTCCAGTCGCCACCGATGCGGAATTGATAGTGCGCGACCTCCCCTTCACCGCCGACATGCTTGGCCAATGCGGTGTAATTCTTGGCGTTGATAATTTTGAGCAGCCGCCTCCGTTTGTCGCCTTCGAACGGCTTGGGCAGAGTCTCCATCAGGCCAAGCGCAATCGAGTTGAAATCGCCCTTGCCCTCGGGCAAATCCACCAGCAATTCGTCGTAGGTTTTCACTTCATCGGCGCTGGGGATTTCCTGCCACAAGAAGTCGCGGCCGTCGTAAAAAACATCGCCGATAAAGCGGTAGAGTTGCTGACGGTTATCAAGCTCGAAGTTGTGAGTGCCGGGGTCGTGATTGATGTGCGAGCGCAGAAACTCACCGCGGCCAAGCAGGTCAAAAATCGGCTGCGCAGCATCGAGCAACGGCGGCTGCGCGTGGCCGGCGGTGAAGCAGCATTTGTCCTCTGCATTGTTTGTAAGCAGCGCGGCGCGATTGGCCAACATCGCGGTGAGGTGCGTGTAGTCCGCGTATAGCGCGAGGTCGTTGGGGGTTTGCTCGGAGTCGCCAAGATCCATGCCGTGCCGGGCGCGGGTTTTGAAACTGGAATAACCGGCGACCGGGTTGGCCAGCGTCACGCGTTCATCGAGCGAGCTGATAAAAATCGTCTGCCACCCTCCGCCGGACAGGCCGGCAACGGCGACTCGGGTCGGGTCGGCGTTCGGATGCGCGAGCAGGAGGTCGAGGCCCTTGCTCATGTTCAGAAAAAACGGCGCGATGCCGGCCGTGCCGCATAGATCCATTTGATTCATTTGATAATGGCTCATGCGACTGGCGAACTGCCCCATGCCGATCCACTCGACGTTCAACGCGATCATGCCACGCTTGGCCTGGTTGATGCAGCGCAACTGTTTGTAGTCCGCCGCCTTGCCCTTGCCGTCGTGGCCGTTGACGTTGAGCACGACGGGGCGTTTGCCGAAAAGTTTGGTCGGCTCGTAAAGCAACGCGGGAATCCACCAGCCGGGCACGGCTTCAAATCGCAGTTTGCGGATGCGGTAACCCGGCAATCCTTCGATCGTGTCGCTCCATTCCACTCGAAGCGGGGTATCCCGCCACTTGGCCGCCTCGCCGCGAAAGACCACTTTGTCGAGAATGTTTCGGCGATACTCGCTGTCCTTGGCCTGCCATTCGGCGGCGGTGCTCACGCGCGGCATGTCCGGCACACGCGTCTCGTTGAACACGCGCACCTCCTCCAGCGAAAGAGCCGGCCCGATGATTTCCTGCGCGAGTGCCCGCTCGACAGCATTGACCGGTTCAGCCGCTTGGCCAACGATCCCGCCAAGTAAGCAAACAATGGAAACGGTTTGTTTCATAAGAACTGGGCCGCTTGGCCAAGCGCTTGGCTAAATCTTCACCTTGAACTGTTCGCCTTTTTTCAACGACTTGGCGAAGCCAGCCATGAGCTGCGGGATCTGCTCGAGATCCTTCAGGCTGACCACCTCGACCGGTGAGTGCATGTAGCGGTTGGGCAGGCTGATGAGGCCGCTCGGGATGCCACCGCGTGTCCAGAAAACGGCGTCGGTGTCGGTGCCGCTGGTGGAGGAGATCGCCTCGTGCTGCAGGTTGATCTTCAGCCGCTTGGCCACTTGCTCGACGCGCTTGATGACTTCGGGGTGGTTGCAGTTGCCGTGGGTGACGGTCGGCCCCTGGCCCACCTTGATATCGCCGTGCTGCCGCTTGTCCACGGTCGGGTAGTCGGTCGCGTG
>JASLKI010000154.1 GCA_030747575.1 Verrucomicrobiota bacterium
CATGGGCCGGATGCTGCACATCGCAAGGCTGGGCTAAGGCTGGACACGTTTAGTGGGGCGCGAGCTGATTTGGATGGCATCAGTGCGGTAGTTCCCGGCGAGCCGATCAAGAGTGAGTTGATTGCTCGCATCACCGCCAACAAGCCCAAGGACAGGATGCCACCACCGGAAACTGGCAAGCAGCTCAGCGAGGCGGACAAGAAGAAGTTGCACGACTGGATTGCCCAAGGGGCCATATATGAGGCGCACTGGGCCTACATTCCGCCCAAGCGCCCGTCGATGCCGACTGCCCGCGCCCGCGCCTGGCCAAGTTGCCGGAAGCGTATGCACGAGTGGTGGACGAGTTGTTGGCGTCGCCGCGGTTCGGCGAGCGCTTGGCCACGTATTGGCTCGACCTCGTCCGTTACGCCGACACCGTCGGCTACCACGGCGATCAGGATCATGCGATTACCCCATACCGCGACTGGGTCATCAAGGCGTTCAACGACAACCTGCCGTTCGACCAGTTCACCGCTGAGCAACTCGCCGGCGACCTGCTGCCCAACGCGACGATGAACCAAAAAATTGCCAGCGGATACAATCGCCTGTTGCAGACCTCGCACGAGGGAGGTGTGCAAAAAAAGGAATACCTCGCCAAGTACTCGGCTGACCGCGTGCGCAATGTTTCCAACGCCTGGCTCGGGGCAACGATGGGCTGCAGCGAGTGCCACGATCACAAGTACGATCCCTTCACACAGAAGGATTTTTACAGCCTGGCGGCGTTTTTTGCCGATGTGAATGACGACAAGACTTTCAGCGGCACCAACACCCTCCCTACCAAGCGCGAGCCGGAGTTGCAGGTCGTCTCGCCGCTGGATGTTGGGCAGGCCAAGCTCACGCGCACCATGGTCACTGGCCGGATCAAGCCGCGCACGATCCGCGTGCTACCTCGCGGCAACTGGATGGATGACTCCGGCGAAATCGTCGAGCCGGCCGTGCCGCACTTCCTGCCTGTGTTGAAAAACGGGAGCCGCGCGAACCGGCTCCACTTGGCCGAGTGGCTGACGTCCGCCGACAACCCGTTGACGGCGCGCGTGTTCGTGAACCGCCTCTGGTATCTCCTTTTCGGTTCCGGCCTTTCGAGCACGCTTGATGACACCGGCTCACAGGGTGAGTGGCCAACGCATCCCGGGTTGCTCGACTGGCTTGCCGTCGAGTTCGTCGAGAGTGGCTGGGACGTCAAGCACATCGTCCGGCTCATCGTCACCTCCAGCGCATATCGCCAGTCGTCACTCGTCAGTCCGCAGTTGCGCGAACACGATCCGGAGAACCGGCTGTTCATGAGGCAGGGTCGCTTCCGACTGCAGGCCGAGACCATCCGCGATAACGCACTGGCAGTCGGTGGCCTGTTGAACGACCAGATGGGCGGCAAGGTGGCCAAGCCGTACCAGCCGGCCGGCTACTACTCGCCGATGAATTTTCCGAAGCGCAAGTATTCAGCCGACAAGAACGCCAACCAGTATCGGCGGGGCGTGTACGTGCATTGGCAGCGACAGTTTCTACACCCGATGTTGCGCGCATTCGACGCGCCAACGCGCGAGGAGTGCACCGCGCAGCGTCCGGTCAGCAACACGCCGCTGGCTGCGCTCACGCTGATGAACGATCCCACATTCGTCGAGGCGGCCAAGGGCTTCGCACTTCGCATCCTCAAAGAGGCCGGGGCCACCGATCAGCAGCGCCTGGGTTGGGCGTGGCAAACAGCGCTCGGCCGCGAACCGAGCGGCAAGGAACTAAACGTGGCCAGGGCGTTCCTCGGCGAAACACGCAAACGCTACCAGGCCGACGCAAAGGCAGCCGACAAGTTGCTAGCCGTCGGCATGCTTAAACTGCCCGTCGGCATGGCCAGGCCGGAGACCGCTGCGTGGACTGTGCTTGGCCAGGCGCTGCTGAACCTCAGCGAAACCATCACCCGAAACTAAAGTGCAACTATCTCCACAACAAATAGTTAAGCTAATAAACCGTCGCTCGTTTCTGAGCCGCACATCGCTTGGCTTGGGTGCCACCGCCTTGGCTAGCTTGGTCAAGGCGGACTGGCTCAGCGCTGCGAGTGGGCCGAATTCCATCGGCGGTTTGCCGGGGCTGCCGCATCTTACGGCCAAGGCCAAGCGGGTGATTTTTCTCTGCATGGCCGGCGGCCCGTCCCACTTGGAGACGTTCGATTACAAGCCGGAACTGGCGCGGCTGGACGGCCAGCCGATGCCGGAGTCGTTCACAAAAGGCCAGCCGATTGCACAGTTGCAAAACACAAAACTCAAGTGCCTCGGCCCGTTGTTTCCGTTTCGCCGTCATGGGCAGTCGGGGCAGCAGATTTCAGACATGCTGCCCGGCATCGCCGGCATCTCCGATGACATCGCGATCGTGCGCTCGATGCACACCGATCAGATCAACCACGACCCGGCGCACACGGTGATGAACACCGGCACGTCCATCTCCGGCCGGCCAAGCATGGGCGCGTGGGTGACATACGGCCTTGGCTCGCCGAACGAGGACTTGCCGGGGTTTGTGGTGCTGACTAGCGAGGGCGGCCGCAACCCGCAGCCGATCTCATCACGACAATGGGGTGCCGGTTTTTTACCGAGCCGCCACCAGGGCGTTCAGTTTTTCTCGCAGGGCGACCCGGTGCACTATGTCCGGTCAGCACCAGGGGTGAATCGCGAACAGCAGCGTGGCTTTGTCGAGATGCTCGGCAAACTCAACCGCCTACGCAACGAGCGGGTTGCCAACCCGGAGATCGACACGCGCATCGCCCAGTACGAGTTGGCGTTTCGCATGCAGGCGAGCGTGCCGGAGTTAATGGACTTTTCCGGCGAGCCGCAGCACGTGCTCGATGCCTACGGTGTCAAGGGGATGGACGGATCGTTCGCCGCCAATTGTCTGCTCGCCCGGCGGTTGGCTGAGCGGGGCACGCGCTTCATTCACCTGTATCATCGCGGTTGGGATCATCACGGCGACCTGGAGCGATACATGAAAATTTGCTGCGGCCTCTGCGATCACCCAAGCGCGGCATTGGTGAAGGATTTGAAAGCGCGCGGCATGCTCGACGACACACTGGTGATCTGGGGCGGCGAGTTCGGCCGGACACCGATGTTTCAGGGGAAAGGCTCAGCGGCAGGCCGGGATCACCATATTCGGGCTTTTTCGATGTGGCTCGCCGGGGGCGGAATCAAGGGGGGCATCACCCACGGCGAGACGGATGAACTGGGCTATTACGCCACCAAGGATAGAGCTCATGTGCGGGATCTTCACGCAACCATGCTTCATCTGCTAGGCATTGATTCCAAAAGGTTTACGTATCGTTTTCAGGGTTTGGATGCCCGGTTGACGGGCGTTGAGGACGAGGCTCACGTCATCAAATCCATCGTCACCTAGGCGTCCGCACTTGGCCAAACACTTGGCCAAGCGCGAGTTAACACCGTTGGGGAGAGAGTGATTTTTTATAAAAATCGGCTTGACGGGACGGTGTCATGGGCGTAGGCACGCTCCTTCAGCGTTTAACCGGTCTAACCCCCCGCTTATGAACAGCATCGACAATGAAAAGAGCACCGTTACCAAGCGGGACTTGGCAACTCGGGTGCGTCTCGCACTCAAGCCGGATATCAAGCTTCATCAGGCACAAGTCGCAGAAGTGATCTCCCAGACACTCGGCGCCATTCGCGATGCTCTGGTCAATGGCAACACAGTGGAGTTGCGCAACTTTGGTGTCTTCAAGATTGAGGTTCGCAAGGAACGCATCGGGCGTAATCCTAAGGATCCAACTGTTGATATCCGTATCTCTGCGCGCAAGGTTGTGAAGTTCCGCTCGGGCAAGGAGATGAAGAATCAGTTGGAGGCCTCCCCAATCGAGACTGAAAATCCTCCGGCCGCTGGCTACAATCCTGAGTAACGCTCAAGCCTTTTCGTTAGCAGCCCGAATCGCTTCAAGTTCCTCCCAACGCGCATAAAGTGCGGCGACGTGTTTTTTTGCAGTCTCCAGTTCGTTGGTCAGTTCAATGGTTTTCACGCCATGCTTCGAGTGAAACTCCGGGTCGGCGAACAGGCTCTCGAGCCGGGCCACTGCCTCTTCATCCTTGAGGATTGCCGCCTCCATGCCCTCGAGCTCGGCTTTCTCTTTCCAAGTCATCTTGCGCGGCTTGGCCTCGGGTGCGCGGCTTGATCCGGCATTGGCCTGGCTGGCTACTGGCGGCTTGGCCAAGCGCATTTTTCGCTCGGCAAGTTTTTCTCGGTAGTACTCGTAGTCGCCCTCGTTGTATGCAACTAGTCCGTCACCCTCGAACGCGATGATGCCGGTGCAGACCCGGTTTAGAAAATAACGGTCGTGACTCACCACCAACACGCAGCCGGAGAATGCCAGCAGCGCCTCCTCCAGCAATCGGAGCGTTGGCAGATCGAGGTCGTTGGTTGGTTCGTCCATGATCAGGAAGTTGCCACCATGCTTGAGAATGCGAGCCAACAGCAGCCGGCTTTTCTCGCCACCGGATAGGCTCTTGATCTTCATATTGATCCGCTTGGGATCAAAGCCGAACCGCTGCAAGTACGCTCGAATCGCCAGCTTGCCGTTGCCAAACGAGATCGTGTCTGCGCCTTCGGCAACCTCCTGCAGCAGCGTCTTTTCCGGGTCGAGCTGCACGCGTTCCTGATCCACGTAGTTGAACTGGGTTAGCACCCCGGTTTTTTGGCTGCCACCAGTCGGGGCAAGCTGGCCCAGCACAATTCTGAGCAGGCTTGTTTTGCCCAGGCCGTTGCGGCCACAGATACCGATACGCATCCCGGCCTCAAACTTGAAATCGAACTGCTCGATCAACTTCCGGCCGCCCAACTCCAGGCTGACATTGATCAGGTCCACCACGCGGTTGGCCAACTGTCCCGGCGGCGGGATGATCAAATCCATCGACAACTCCCTGTCTGGGCTCTGCGTATTTTTGATCGAGTGAAATTTATCCACCCGAAACTTGGCCTTGGTCGTGCGCGCCTTCGGCCCGCGGCGAATCCAGTCCAGTTCGCGGTGCAGGAAACGCTTTCGCTTTAACTCAATTGCCTGCTCGTTTTCCATCCGGGCGAGATTCGACTCGAGGTAGTCGGAGTAGTTGCCCTTGTGAGTGTGAAAACGACCGGCCTGCAACTCGACGATGTGGTTGCAGATTTCGTCGAGGAAATACCGGTCGTGTGTTGCAACGAGAAATGCACCGCGAAACTTTTTCAGGTACTGCGCCATCCACTCGATCGAGTCGGTGTCGAGATGGTTGGTCGGCTCGTCGAGAATCAGTAAATCGGGATTGGAGACGATCGAGCGACAAAGGGCAACCCGCCGCTTTTCGCCACCGGACAATGTGCCCATCAACCGGTCCGCGGCGGGAGTGTTCAAATGCATCATGGCCGTCTCGATTCGTGTCTCGATGTTCCACGCATCGGCGGCGGCGATTTGTTGCTCCAGTTCAGTCTGCCGGTTCGAGTCGGCAGGCAGCGACTCGTATTCGTCGAGTAGGTTGAACGAGTGCGCCGCACCGTCACGAATCGTATCGAGGACGGAGACGCCGTCGGAAGCATCGAGACCCTGCGGCAGATAACCGATCCCCAAGCCGGAGCGCAGAGTGACTTTGCCGTCATCAGCCTGAGCTATGCCGGCTAGAATTTTTAGGAATGTCGACTTGCCGCAGCCGTTGCGCCCGACCATACCCAAGTGATCGCCATCGCGGATCGTCAGCGACGCCGACTTAAGTACTTCATTATCGTTGAACCGAACCTTGAGTTCGGAGGCGTCGAGCAATGTGATGTGTGGGGGTTGTGACACGGCGGATGATATGTGGCGCTTGGCCAAACGAGGGGCAGCGGATCAGGACTCCTTTTGGTTCGGCGGA
>JASLKI010000155.1 GCA_030747575.1 Verrucomicrobiota bacterium
TCACGGCAGCGGTGCCTCCATCGACAAGCCATGTCCCAAGTGCAACGGCGAGGGGCGCCGCGACAAGTCCAGCAAAGTCACCATCCGCGTCCCGGCCGGCGTCGATACCGGCGCGCGGTTGCGTTCAACCGGCAATGGTGAGGCCGGCATTCACGGCGGTAAACCGGGCGACCTGTACGTCGTGCTGCACGTGAATGAGCATGAGATTTTCGAGCGCGACGGCGATGACCTGCAATGCGAAGTGCCCGTTAGCTTTGTGCAGTCAACTCTTGGCTCGGAGATCCAAGTCCCCACTCTCAACGGGAGAGCCCGAATCAATGTGCCTCCCGGAACCCAGTCCGGAACCATCCTGCGGCTTCGGGGTAAAGGTGTCAAAAACGTGCAGGGCTACGGACACGGCGACCTGCACGTGCGGGTGATCGTCGAGGTGCCGACCCGCCTGAACGCGGATCAGAAAGCCAAGCTAAGCGAGTTCGGCGAACTCTGCGACGACCGCGTCAACCCCATGCGCGGCTCTTTCTTCGAGAAAACCAGGAAGTTTTTCAGCTAGTCGCCCCAGTTTCATGCACCGATTTTTTATCCCACCGGAGGAGTGCCAAAACAATCCGCTTTGCCTCTCCCCGGCGGAATCCAAGCACGCTCGCTCGGTGCTGCGTCTGCGAGAAGGGGATCGCGTTGTCGTGCTGAACGGCGCTGGAAAGGAACTACTTTGCCAAGCAGCGGAGGTTAGAAACGATCCGACAACACTTGAGATCATTCAGGAAAATAGCACCCCCCCCTTGCCCTTCGAGATCACGCTTTACCAAGCCGTTGCCAAGGGCAAGGCGATGGATTTTATTGTCCAAAAAGCAACCGAGCTCGGCGCGCACCGAATCGTGCCAGTACTGTCCGAGCGCTCCGTGCCGGATTGGGACGACGCCAAGACAGCGGCCAAGGTCGAGAAATGGCGCAGCATCTGCATCGAGTCGATCAAACAATGCGGCTCCGCATGGCTGCCCAGGCTTGAGTTGCCAATGACGCCCAAAGCGGCCCTGGATGATGCACGCCAATCCGATCTCTCGCTGATCGCCACGCTGCAACCTGACGCAAAACACCCCCGCGATCAAATCGACGCCCATGCTGTCGAGCACGACCATGCGCCGAGCAAACTAGCGATCTGGGTCGGGCCGGAAGGCGACTACACGCCAGCGGAAATCAACACCATCCGCACAGGTGCCCAGCCGATCACGCTTGGCCCGCTTGTGCTCCGCAGCGAGACCGCCGCCATCTACTGCCTAGCCGTGCTCAACTACGAACTGCAGGCACGCCAATAAGCGCTTGGTTTAAGCGGAGGCTTCCCTCATGTAGCGCAGACTCTCGCGGGCGATCGTCTCGGGGCCTTCCTCGAAGTCGAACACCTCCACCGACACAAAGCCGCCATAGCCGACTTCCTTCAGCGCACCAAAGATCGGCTTAAAATCGACATCCCCAAAACCCGGCCCCTTGAGGTTGGCGTCGTTGGCGTGGAAGTAGGCAAAATTCGGATGCGAGTCGCGGATGATATCCGGTATCGGCTTCAGGTCGGAACACATCGCCTTCACGTCGAGAATAATCTTGAAGGCATCACTGTCGAACTGGCGAATGAACTCGATGCCCTTTGCAGCCGTATTCACAAAATCCGTCTCGGACGGAGCCAACGGCTCGAAGCAAATCGTCACCCCTTTGTCTTCCGCCAGCTTGACCGACGGAACAAACGTCTCCCTCGCTAACTCCCATGCCTGCTCAAAGCTGACTCCCGGCAGCAGATTACGCTGCTTGGGCGAACCGACGACAATCGCCTCGCCGCCGAGGTCGGCGCAAAACTTCACCAACTCGCAAAAGTAATCCGACGTTTTGCAGCGAATCGCCGGGTCGGTATGCGTCATGTACATACCCTCGGTTTTGATAAGCACCCAGTGTACCGCCGAGATTCCGATACCGTTGTCGGCGGCGACGTCGCGAATTCGTTGCCTCTCCGCCACCGGCACATCGGTCACATACTGCGCCAACGTGAACGGCGCAATCTCAATGGCATCGTAACCCGTGTCGGCGACAAACTTGATGGAGTCGTCAATCGCCCAACCCTCGAAAACCTCATTGCAGATGGCAAACTTCATTTTAATGATGCGTTAAAAAGGAAGCAGATGAACACAACCAGAGCAACTTTTCAGTCTAATTCCAAATATTTTTGAGATCGGGACAAAGCTGATCGCGGATCGCGGGATTTCTGGATCAAAATTGAATTGTGAGAATTTGCACCCAATTACTACCTGTAACTGCCAAACGCCTTTCGCTTGATTTCTGGTTTTATGCCGAAGCTTAGCAATAGACTAACTTCGCACTCTGCTGGCTTCAAATACTTCAACAACCAGGTCTCATCCTTGTAAATCAACTGCTGACTAACTCGCAAAAGCGTTTCAGCAACCGAGTCGCACGGTCGCTGGCTTGGCGGGATTGTTCGAGGACTTCTCCGTGACTAATTGCTGACTTGGTCAAGCCGGCGGCGGCGTTGGTGATGTATGACAAACCGGAGACCTCGAGGCCAAGCTGGCGGGCGACAATCACTTCCGGGACGGTGCTCATGGCGATGGCGTCGGCTCCCAGCGTTGCGAAGGCTCGAATCTCTGCCGGTGTCTCGTAGCTTGGCCCTGACACCGCCGCAAAAACACCGCTCTTCAACTCGATCCCGCAGTCGGCCGCGGCTTGGCAAAGCGCTTGGCCAAGCGACTCGGAATAAGCGGCAGACATGTCCACAAAGCCAGGCAGTCCTGCCGCCGCTTCGCCGCGCAGCGGATTGGCCCCCACCAGATTGATGTGGTCGATGATTCGCATGAAGTCGCCGACTGCCAAGTCTCTCGCGATACCGCCAGCGGCGTTCGTGAGCAACAACTGCTCGACACCGAACGCGGCCATGACCCGGATCGGATATGTCACCTGAGCCATGGAATGGCCCTCGTAGTAGTGCAACCGGCCAGCCTGCACCATGACGTCAACGCCGCCCAGTCGCCCAATGATAAACCGACCGATGTGGCCCTCTACGCTGGACGCGGCACATCCGGGGAGATCGGCGAAATCAATAGTCGCATCGACCTCGACCGACTCCGCCACTTGGCCAAACGCGCTGCCCAGCACGATACCGAGAATCGGGCGCAACGATGTTGCTGTATTCAGAACTTTGGCGGCGGCTTGAGGGTTCAACTGCACCAAGCCGGTATGGCGCTAGGGCGGGTGGAACTCAAGCCAAGACCGTTCAAATCACACTTGACCAGTGATAATGCAGATTGATTGGCGAAATCTGTTGACGAACCTAGGAGCCTTTCGCTAGGTTCTCCCGCCTTCAGGGTTCCTGAGTAGCTCAATGGTAGAGCGGTTGGCTGTTAACCAATAGGTTCGGGGTTCAAGTCCCTGCTCAGGAGCCATCTTCCCCCTTAATCACCCTCGGTTATTCCTGATTATTTAAGCGAACAATCGAGGCCGATCGTGCCGGTGAGAGCGGCAATGCAGTCGCTGCTTCTGGCGAACGCGAGTTCGTCTTCCAACTTGGCCACGCGTTTTCCCAAGTCTAGTCGCCCAGCTTCTTCGCGGTGGGTCTCCTTCTCTAGGAATGCCTTCATGTAGGCCAGTTGGTTTTCGAGATAAGCCACGTCGCTCGCCTGCTTGGCCTTGATCCGATCGCGATACCAACTTTGCTGGCGCACTTTTTTCTGGTCGAACAGGCTGCGCACCTCCGTATCGGTGACGGTTTTACCCTCGAACTGTCCATGCGCCATGATGTGCAGCAGCGCCCGTAACGGCGGGATGGCATCATCGATGGAGCCATCTTCAAAATAGTGTCCAGCGATTCGCTGCTGAGTCTCAACGATATTGTTGACACCATCCACAAAATCGTCGACCCCCTGTAACTCGGGTTTGAGCATGTCCTCCGGCACAACGGCGTCCGGGTTCGTGAAAATTCGACCGAAAAAATCCAGCACGAACCTGCTCGTAATCCGATATCCAAGTCGGCCAGCCAGAACGGTCCGACCGGCGTGATCGAAATCATCCACCTTCTCCAAGTACCCTTCCCGGATCAGATAATCCGCCCGGCGTTCACCGGAGGACATGCGAGCCCAAAGTTCCGGAATCAACAGGCTCACGTCGTGGTTCACGCGATACTTTGGCCCGATGTAACCTGCGGCGGAGGTGAAGCAGTCGTCGCTCGTCAGCATGTAGCTGACCAGCGCGTTGTTCAGGTCGACCACTGGCAATAGCGCATTGAACGGCCCCTTGGTTAGTGCGCCCTCAGAGCCGGCCCCGGTGGTTGACGGGGATTTGCCGGTGAGCGAACTGACGAAGTCCATGAACAGTTCCGGCAGTTCCTGATAATGGATCGGCCCATAAACGGCGAGGGCTCGGATGCCGGCCTTGGCGTCAGGCGGGTTGTTACGGCGTCCAGCTAGGACGGCATCGACGGGATTCAGCACCGCTTGGCCAAGCGGTACGCGACGGTACAGGCGCGTACCGATGTTCGCCAGGTAGCGCCCCCTCGCGTCCTCCACGTCAGGCCGATTTTGGAGATAGCGCGGGTTCTTCGTCGGTTTACCATCCACCATTCGTGGCAACGCCGATGACGCCATGAACTCGCGAGGGTTGGAGTCGTCGAGAAAGTCACGAAAGACTTCCTGAAGGTTCGCGGTGTACTCCCCGAATTGAAGGGCATTATCGACCTCATCCCGAGCCTCCTGCCTTGAGATCGGGTGGTAATTGGAGGCGAAAAGGTTTTGCCGGCAGAAGTCCGCCTCGGCATTTTTGTCGTACCCCCGCAGCACCGCGTCATCGGGCCGCTGAAAAAAACGGTACTCACAGTTGGAGGTAAACTTGAGCGAGGGGCGATCTTCATCATTCCTGAGGTGCTGTAGAGCCCCCGCCGGCAATACGGTGCTGGCGGAAATGTCATCCTCGCGCTGCAATTTGACCGAGGGGATGAAATCTTTTCGCAGCGTGAATGTCCGCCAAAGCCCGCCCCCGGTGAAGCCGACGCGCAAATATTGGGCCACCAGTTTTTGTTGCTTGTACTTGAGTTCCTTTCCTGGTTGGCCGTTGACCGCATCCACCGAAAAGAGCCTCCCCCAATCGCCCTTCCATTCCGGCTGGTAAAACCGTTTGACCGTGAAAACGAGATCTCTGACGTGCATGGGGATTCCGCCCAGCCACTCGTTGTACTCGTCCGTGTATGCGCGACTGGGAGTCAGCAACTTGATCACCGAGCCGAGCGATCGGTCTTCATCGAGAATACTGCGGCCGCGTTTCACATCCGGCGGATTCTTAAACCGTCCCGAGAAATTCCGCTGGAGGATCTCCTCTGCCAATGCCATATCCTTCTCAAAATCTGCGACAAAAACCGGCCCGGCCAAAATGGCATCTCGGATGGACTTGGAGATTTCCGACTTGCCGCCACCGGACACCGTGCACGGCTTGTGGCAAAAGACCCCCTCGGCGGCATTGCCCACGAGACGCCAATGCCCTCCCACAGAACGGCGCACCATGGAAACCTTGTAGCCCGACGGCAGCACATACGTGATGCCCGGCGACAATCGGATACGCTGGGTGACGCCCTCCCGTGACCAGGAAACGCTTTGTTCCCTCAGTCGCACGATGGAATCCTCCGGAATGTATTGGATGTCGGGGAATCGCTTGTCGATGGCGAACCCTTCCGGCTGAATACACATGAGATCGCCGTACTTCTGGATCATCTCCGCAAAGGTATGGTTCACCTCGTTGACGAAATCGCTCAGGTGAAACTCTTCGCCCAGGTCATATCGGGGATAGGCGATCACGCCACCTGCGTGTTCCTCCTCTGCGTTGCCCAGCAGATTGGCGGAGAAACTGATCTGGGTTTTCACCTCTTTTTTACAGTAGCCAAAATAGTTATCGGCGATCAGCGTGACCATGACGCCGGAAGCGTCCCGGCAAGCCACCTTGAACCCGCCGCCTTCGTTGTAGCGCTCTTCACCGGACTCCCAGCACATGCCGTCGCGTTTTTGCCGTTCGGTGGCCTCGGAAACATGAGGCAAACCCAGTTCCTTTTTGCCCAACAAAACCAGATGGGGCGCAAGCACCACGCATCCGGTGTGCCCGGTCCAATGCGCCGGATCGAGCGCTGCGTCATTCTCGGTCAAGTACGGGTCGCCGGCGTTGCCAAAAATCGACTCCACGAAATCCAAATTGGAAACCAAGCTGCCCGGCGCGAAAAACCGGGTCTCAAGCGAACGCTCCTCACAAACACCACGGACCCCAGGCGTGACCACGGGGCGCAGCAACAGCGACACAAACAACCTCGCCCTCTCCTCCTGCGAACTGGTGAAGGGAATTTCCATCACGTCTTCCGGCGGGGAGAGCGCTTGCGCAAGCAGCGAAGCAAACACGGCCTTGGGAACCTGCTTTTTGTCGTGGGGAATTGGCAACTTACCTTCCACTATATGAAACACCCCTTTTGTGGTTCGCCGATCGCTCCTTGGATTGTGCAACACACCTTGCTCAATCCGGTACGAGTCAATATGCTCCGATTTGTACGAATCCTTGTCAGGTGGTAGCGA
This sequence comes from Verrucomicrobiota bacterium, assembly GCA_030747575.1. Lineage (GTDB taxonomy): Bacteria > Verrucomicrobiota > Verrucomicrobiia > Limisphaerales > UBA1096 > UBA1096. Next base: position 6,594 of record JASLKI010000155.1, read on the forward strand.
CAGAGTACGGGCCAGGCCGTGATGCTCGAGTTGGAGGGCGTTGGTCGGAAGCTTGGGGACATCGCAACCGGCAAGGTAACGGTTCAGAAAATCCTGAATCCGCGCATCCACCGGGCAGTGGTGCTCTGCCAGTAAACGGTTCTTCTCCTGCAGATTGGCCAGGAGATGCTTGCTTGTCTTGAGAAGGGTAAACTCACTTTCCTTGCCAACAATCGGCTGGCCGCGAAACCACAACTTGGCGTTGATCACCTCGGCCAAGCGCAGCCTGCCCTCGTCCGAGTTCAGGTTCACGCCGAAGCCAAGGCGTCTCTTCAGTTCCTTTGCGTCATCCACATTCATTTTCAAAAAGGCGATTATCGTACCATACGGCAAAAAGTCAGGGAAAATCAGGTCGCGCTGAAATTGGCCCGGCCTCCGCTATCGATCCCCTGCCCCACCTGCGGTACCCTGCACTCATGTCGCATGAGAAACGGCTGGTAAATATCGAGTCCGACCTGACGCATTTAGAACAGCTTGTGGGGTCCCTGAACCAAACCATCATCGAGCACGACAATATAATCCAGCAACTCCAGAGCCAGCTGAACCGGGTTGCCACCGGCATGGAGACAAAAGAGATGGACTCCATCAAGGGCAATGTCACAAAGCCTCCCCACTATCAGTGAGTGCAAACCAAGGGACGAATCTCCTCTAAGTTCGCCGTTCCCGTTGTGCCTAATTGGTGAACCACCACCGAGGCGGCAGCCATTGCAAATCTCATCGCCTCGACAGGCTCCGCGCCCGAGGCCAAGACCATAGCCAGATTTGCCATCACGGCATCCCCGGCACCGACGATGTCGATCTCACCCCGCAGAGGCAGACACGGCACATGCTCCGGCGCCTTGCCCGGATTGGCCCCGGCGATGCCTTCCTCGCTGACAGTCACAAACACCGGCTGGCCCTGCTCGTTGGCCAAGCGGCCAATCGCCGTACATAAATCGTCCAACGGCAAGCCAGCCGTCTCGCCGGTCAGCACGGCAAACTCCTCCCGATTCATTTTTAGTCCGACGGACGGAAAGTGGCCCAGCCCCCGACGACTATCGGCTAGGATGAGTAGATCGGGATTATCGCGGCGGATTTGGCCAAGCGCATCGAGCACGCCCCCGGCAAGCACCCCGGTCTCAGCCTCGTCCACCTGCTCGAGCAGCACCATCGCGTCCACTCGCTTGGCCAAGGCTTTGAGGGACTCGACAATTCGCTCCTGCACCGACGACGGCGTGCGGGTCCAGTTCTTGAAATCAAGTCGGTTCAGTTCCCTCGGCGACTGGCCGGACTCGATCACCAGTGGCTTGATGTAGGAAAAAGTTCTGCGCTTGGGCGTCTGAAAAAAATGGCTCAAGTCAACGAAACCCACTTGGCCAAGCGAGCGCATCAACTCGTACCCTTCCCCGTCCTCGCCGGCGAAGCCCACCGGGAAAACCGTGCCCGCACCAAGCGCCGACAAATTGTTCAGAATGGTTCCGCAACCACCGGGCTGCGAACGAACGTTGACCACGTTCAAAACCTCCAACCCAGTCTCAATGGAAGTTTCAGCCAGGGCGGGGTCGATCTCGAGATACCGATCCAGACAAAAATCGCCGACCAACGCCACCCGAAGACCGGAAAACTGGTCGGCGATTTCAGCAAAACGCTCCTCTTTCACGATGGTTCCGCGGCATTCAGCGCACGGGATAAATACTGGACGAAGGCCAGGTTATCGCACTGCAAGTAATGCATCGATCCACCCATTCGGGCGTACGTTTTGCAAAACCTCAGATAATAGGCAGCACTGGTAACAGGCGGCTCACCCTGCGCCCAGTCCCAGTTACCGCCATCCTGCAAATCGACGACGTGCATCGAGTGATTTTTCACAATCTCTCGCCCTTCCTGCAGGCGAATGTGATTTACACAACTCAGCGCCTTCTCGAACACTTGCGGCCCCATAATAGCCGAGCCGATCGACAACAGCACACCTCCGTCAAGCAGATCGAGTGTCCCGGCGAATGTTTGAAAATCCACATGCGCCGCCCGGCCTATTGACGCGCCGTTGAACATCGGGTGGTTTGAAACAATGTCGTAACCTATGCCCGGATGCACCGTTAACGGCACCCCGTGGCGGTAGGCGGAAGCCACGACCGAAGCCTGCTTCCAGCGATGCTCCAGGTCGCACCGCCCCTCCGGCGTTAAGCCGTTACGCATGGCATGGAGTAACTCCGCCCGGGCCGCAGTCAACTCGTCCGCCGGTTCCGCCGCGATGAGCGAAGCCAACTCGTCCGCCGCCGGCAGATCAGCGCCGTCCCCAGCGATAAAGCGGCCAAGCGCCTCACCGTAACCCAGCCCCCTGACCCCCCCGGCGAGCAGCGCCAAGTGAATGTAGCGGCCCGTCTCCTCCCAAGTGCCGAACGTGCCGGTGGCGACGTTCGAGCGAACGCATTCGGTCGAGCGGCCAAGCCAGGCGTACTCCCAGTCGTGAATCGTCCCGGCACCATTGGTGGCCAGATGCGACAGCCAACCGTTGGCGATCAAGTTGTCGAGGATCAGCGCAGCGCCGTTTTTGATTAGATGCGCCCCGTAAATCATTATCACAGCCTTGCCGTTAGCTCTGGCTTCGCGGATGCGCCCGGCGCAGTCGTCCACTTGGCTCATCAGCGCATCGCCGATCGCCGCCGGCTCGGCATCGAGAGGCACAAGAACTTCCTCCACCGTGCTCAGGCTGTTGCGCTTGGCCAAGGGTAGCGGCTTGATTTTTTGCAGATTTATCTTGGCGCCAATCATTTCCCGACAATCACATCCACCAAAACAGCGGCGTCGCGGTAGTCAGGGACAACGATGTCGGCCCCGACACCGAGCAGGCGCTTGCGTTTCCACTCGTCAAACTGCCCTGCTCCATTGCGGGCTTCATCGCTGGCCACCGCCACTGCGAGCCCGCCGACATTCTTGCCATCCTCGATTTCCACGTACCCGTCGCCGATCACCAGCAGCTCATCGCCACCAACGTTGTTCTCCCTGAGGATCCGCTCGATCACCTGTTTTTTGGAGAAACTCATGAAATCATCCTGTGCCCCGTAAACACGCTCGCCGAAGTACCGGCCCAAGCCAAGCAACTCGGCCTCGCGCCTGACAAACGGCTCGTCGGTACCACTGGCCAAATAAAGATCCCACCCGCGCGCCTCAAGACAGTCGAGCAGCGCAACTGAGCCGCGCAAAAGAAACTCCACCGGCTTGGCATCGCCGCTGGCCAGGCTATCAACTCGGGACTGAATCCGCACCTCGAGCCGCCGGAGATATTCGTGTTTATACTCCAATGGATCAAGCGCCTCGCCGCCGCGCTCGGTGATGCGCTCGGCAAACTTCATCATTTGGAAAATCGTCTGCCTGCCGTTTAGCGTCATGATGTCGTCCAGCAACATGGCGCGCACGCTGGCTGAACCATCATCATTTACCGACGGAAGCAGCTCCTCAAACATCGACAGCATCACCTCCGGCCAACCCTCGCGGATTAGTGACAGCGTGCCGTCGAAGTCGAATACGACATGCTGAATCTTTGGTTGCGGTACGAAATGATCTGCAAATTCCACCCGGCCGGCGAATCGCCCTGCCAAGATGTCGCGTGGAACTAAAGAAGAAGTTTCGATCATAAATATGCGCTTGGCCAATGTAGCGGGCTGCTTGCTGGCAGTGAAGCAGAAACTCCCCCCCCTTAGTCAAACGGTGAAAACGCTTGCACTCCGGCTTGGCAATGGGTTTATTGTGCCGGCGCAATTAGCGCATCAACACATGGCAACGGAAAAAAAGGAATTCAAGACCGAGGTTCAGCAACTCCTCAATTTGGTCATTCACTCGCTTTACTCGAACAAGGACATATTTCTGCGGGAATTGATAAGTAACGGATCGGACGCGATAGACCGGTTATGTTTCGAGTCTCTCTCAAACAAGGAACTGATCAAGGACGATCCGGAGTTTCGGATCAAGCTCTTCGTGGATAACGAGGCCAAGACACTGCGGATCGAGGATAACGGCATCGGTATGACCCGAGATGAACTCGAGGAGAATATCGGCACCATCGCCCGCTCTGGCACTCGGCACTTCATGGAGGAACTCAAGAAAGGCAAGGACAAGGCAAACCCGGAACTGATCGGCCAGTTCGGCGTCGGGTTTTACTCGGCCTTCATGGTCGCCGATAACGTGATACTGAAAACCCGCTCCGCCACATCTGACGAGTCGTGGACGTGGGAATCAAGCGGTGACGGCACCTATGAAATCTCCGAGGGCGGCCGCGACAAGCGCGGCACCGAGATCACTCTGCACCTTAACGAAAGCAGCCGAGACTACATCGTGGAATTCAGGCTCCGGCAGATCATAAAGAAATACTCCGACTTCGTGGAGTACCCTGTCGTGATGGACATTATCAGGGACGAGACCCCGCTGGACGACGAGGGCAAGCCGAAGGAAGGCGCGGAAAAAGAAACAACTGTGACCGAGGAAACACTCAATTCGATGAAGGCGATCTGGATGCGCCCAAAGAGTGAGGTCAAAAAGGAAGAGTACAACGAATTCTACAAGCATGTATCCCATGACTACACTGACCCTCTAAAGACCATCCACTATTCCGCTGAGGGGAAGATTGAGTTCAAGGCGCTGCTTTACCTGCCCGCAAAGGCGCCGTTCGACATGTTCCAGCAAGAAGGAACCAAGCACGGCATCCACCTCTACGTGAAACGCATCTTCATCATGGACAACTGTGAGGCACTGCTCCCCCGCTACCTGCGCTTCGCCAAGGGCGTCGTTGAGTCCAACGACCTGCCGCTGAACGTCTCCCGCGAAATCCTGCAGGAAGACGTCATCATCAAAAAAATCGAAAAAAGCGTCACAACCAAAATCCTCTCCGAGCTGAAGTCCATGATGAAAAAGTCTGCAGAAGATTACCTCATCTTCTACCGGGAATTCGGCAAGGTGCTCAAGGAAGGCATTGAGGTTGACCCCTCGAACAAGGACAAAATCAAGGATCTACTCCTGTTCGAGAGTAGCAAAACCGATCCCGGCAAATACGTATCGCTCAAGGAATACACCGAGCGAACAGTGCTAGACCAAAAGGAGATTTACTATATCACCGGCACCTCACGCAGCGCTGTCGAGAACTCACCTCACCTCGAGGTTTTCAAAAAAAAGGAGATCGAGGTGCTTTTCATGATCGAGCCGGTGGATGAGTTTATCCTGTCCGGTTTCGGCGAATACGACAAAAAGAAGCTCAAGTCCATCGCCCAGGGTGACCTCGACCTCGGCACTGAGGAGGAAAATAAAATCGCCGACGAACAGAAAAAGGAAGCCTCCGGCAAGTACAAGAAGCTCATCAAGAAAGTGCAGGACAGCCTCAAGGACAACGTTAAGGAGGTTCGCCTCTCCGATCGGCTAACCGACAGCGCCAGTTGCCTTGTCACCGACGACGGGGACATGAATCCGCAGATGGAGCGCATCTTCGCCGCCATGAACCAGGCGGTGCCCGAGACGAAGCGCATTCTCGAGCTGAACCCTGACCACCCGGTAATCGAGACGATGAACAACCTGCTCGCCACCGATAAAAAGAACCCGAAGCTCTCCGACTACTCCGAACTGCTCTACGATCAAGCGCTGTTGACCGAAGGGATCGCCATCAAAGATCCCGCAAGGTTCGCTCGCTTGGTTTCTGACCTAATGGTCCAAGCCAAGTAACCCCGCTTGTCGAAGCGCATCCGGCTTCAAAATCAAATATGGATGTACAGCATCCTGACCATCCACGTGAATTGAGTTACGGCTTTGGAAAGGAGCGCATTCGGCTGTAGCGGCGATAGGCTTCCCAGATATCACCTTGGCCAAGTACTCTCGGGTCGCCTGTTTCTTTAAGGTAGACATCCATCTTATCGCGATACATTTGTGTGGTTTTGTAGTGTGTCGGGTCGAGCGCGAGGTTATTCAGGCAGGCCGGATCGCTGGTGATATCGTACAACTCCTCGCCGGAGCGCTTGTCCACCGACAAGTGGAAGTACCGCGCGATGCCAGGCTGGGCGCGGTTCTCGATTAAAAATGTCAGGGATGGGCAGGCGTCGATATCGTGGTAGCCGCCATGCATCGGGCCAAGCTTGCCGGGGGAAACGAACTTTTGAGGATCGCCCGCCGGCCAGCGATCCGGCTTGAAGTTGCGAATATAAATATGCCGGTCGGATCGCAGGCAACGCTGTGGGTAGGTCATGTTGTTGTGGCGAGAGGATGAGTGACGTTCGCGGCCACTGAACACATGGGTTCGCTCCGACTCCACCCGGCCGGATTTACCCGACTCGAGCAGCGAAACCAGGCTCCGACCGACCGGTGCCAACGCCGCTTGGTCAAGCGCCGGATGCGTCACGCCGCCCACCTCGAGTATGGTTGCCGTGAGATCGACAAATCCCACCGGGTCGGTCACTTCGCGGCCGCCCTTGGCCCGGCCTGGCCACATGATCGCCAGCGGGACGTGTACCCCAAACTCGAAACAGTTGGCCTTGGCTCGGGGAAAAGCCATGCCGTTGTCCGACGTGACGATAACCAGCGTGTTGTCCAGTTCGCCGATTTCCTCGAGTTGCTTCAGCGCCCTGGCCAAGTGCGAGTCGAACCACTCGATCTCGGCGTAGTAGTCGAGGATGTCGCTGCGGATTTCCGGTGTGTCTGGCAGGAAGGCCGGCACGTCGGCGTCCTCAAGGTTCCTACCCTGGTTAAGGCCGATTCCTTTCTCGAAAACCCGGTGCGGCTCGTGGCCGCCCAGCCAAAAACAGAACGGCTTACCTTTGGGGCGCTGCCCTAAAAAATCGTCAAAGTTGGCAGCGTAGTCAGTGGAGGAAATGCCCTTGATGCGAGGGTTCTTTTTCCTACTGGAAAAGACCGGCCCGGCCGGGTTCCGCTTGAAGCCCCCATCCTTGTAATTGCCCGGCCCCCACCCCTTGCCGGTATAACCGATCCAGTAGCCGGCCTGCTCGAGCAAATCGGGAAAGGTCGCATACTTTGCGTCAAACTTACTGGCGTGCGTGCCGGCGTGTTCGATCATCCAGTGGTAACGGCCGGTCAACAATGAAGCGCGGCTTGGACTGCACCCGGGCGACCCGGCGATGCAGGTGCGGAACAACACCCCCCCCCTAGCCACACGATCGAAAGCTGGCGTCCGGATACCACGGCAACCGTAGGCCGACGCATGCGGGTACGATTGGTCATCCGAGATGGCGAAGAGGATGTTCGGCCGCTTAGCCAAGGGCTGCGCTTGATGCACAAAAAATCCCGCGACAAATACGCAGGCAACAAGAACTCGGTGAGTCGTTTTCATTTCATAGCCTCATTCGAGGCCGAGGACGTTTTCCATGTTGTAAAGGCCGGGCTCTCGACAGCAGGCCCAAATGGCGGCACGGAGCGCGCCATTGGCGAAGGTGTCGCGGCTGGCCGCCTTGTGTGTCAATTCGAGCCGCTCGCCGTTTCCGGCGTACACCACTGTGTGATCGCCGACAACATCGCCGCCGCGAAGCGAGTGCATGCCAATCTCGGAGTCGGTTCGCTCCCCGACGATGCCTTCGCGGCCGTGACGCAATTCCTTTTCAAGCGACACCTTGCGCACCTCGGCTAAAATTTCGGCGAGCGTGGTGGCGGTGCCACTTGGTGCGTCGCGCTTAAGCCGATGATGCATCTCGACAACTTCGATGTCGAAGTCCGCCCCCAGCACCTCGGTTGCTTTTCGGGTGAGCCAAAACAGGGTGTTCACCCCGGTGGAGAAATTGGACGCCCACACTATGGGAATCTCCGATTGAAGTTTCAGCATCGCAGCCCTGTCATCGGCGGAATGGCCGGTCGTGCCGATCACCAGCGCTTTTTTGTGTTGGGCGCAAAGCTCGCCTGTTGCCCTCGTGACCTCGTGAAAACTGAAGTCAACGACCACATCTGACTGCTCGATCACTGCCGGCAAGTCATCGCCGACGTCGACCCCAGCGACGATCTCGATGTCGGGGTTTGTCTCGCCGCAGCGGAGCAGCGTCTCGCCCATTCGCCCCTTGGCCCCATTGATGATTACTTTGGTCATGGTGCTTATTTTTTAATCACGCCGCAGGCCTTGAGCGTTTTGGCCAGTTGAGCGCGATTGCCCGCCGTCATTTTGCAGAGCGGCAGGCGGTATTCCTCCGCGCACTTGCCCAGCATGGCGAGGGCGGCCTTCGTCGGCACAGGATTTGTCTCGATGAACAAGGCCTTGAACATCGGGTAATATTTTTGATGCAGCCTGAGGGCGGCGTCGGCATTGCCGGCGGTGAAAGCGTTTACCATCCTCGTGATCTGCCTCGGGATGATGTTCGAGGCGACACTGATGACGCCCTCTGCTCCAACAGCCATAAACGGCAGTGTGAGTGCGTCGTCGCCACTCAAGATGGTGAATCGTTGACCAATCGCGGCTCGAAGCTGGCTTACGCGATCAGCGTCGCCACCGGCCTCCTTGATGCCGACGATGTTTTTGTACGCCTTGGCCAAGCGGTGAACAGTAGCCACCTCGATGGCGATATTGCAGCGGCCGGGGATGCTGTAAAGGATGATCGGCAACTTGGTCGCTCGGGCGATTTTTTTGAAATGCTGGAACAGGCCCTCCTGCGACGGCTTGTTGTAATAAGGAGCAACCTGCAGCGAACCGTCTGCGCCAACGGCCTCGGCGGCCTTTGTGAGGTTGACAGCCTCGGCGGTGGCATTGGCTCCGGTGCCGGCGAGTACCTTCACCCTGCCTTTGGCCGCCTGGACAGCGAGTTCGATGACGCGGATGTGTTCGTCGAAGCGAAGCGATGGGGACTCGCCGGTGGTACCGACCGGCACGATCCCATTCACCCCACCGCGAACCTGATCCTGGATGAGTTTTTGAAATGCCAGTTCATCGACGCGACCCTTCCGGAACGGTGTGACAACGGCAGTGTAAGTTCCTGTAAACATTGTCAAAATGCGCAGTGAGGATCGTGGGAGGCGTGCCTTTTGACCAGCAAGATTTTGAGGGTGCTAGGGATTGAGCTCCTTGGGCATCAAATCGTGGCCTTTTAACTTGGCTGCTTCGCCGTAGGCAGCGTCGCATTTAGGGCAGGACGGGTCTCCGTATTGATCGTACTTCGGCAGAAGATGAAGGATGAACACGGAACCGCAACTCTTACACTCGTTCACTGGGTGGGCTGGCCCTTTCTTACAAAGAACACAGTACAAAACAGAGTCGCTCATAGCTCGAGGGTATTGCTTCCAATTGGTTGGATAGTCGTCCCGATACGCCGATAAATCCTCAGTCTTTTTACATGAGAGGCAGTAGTAACCAAGCTTCACCTGTGTTAGCGACATGTTGGCGTTCCAGGACCAAATCAATAGCCCCACAGCTCCCAATGCGGCGATAACTATCCCTATGTTCTTAAACGTACCTTTGGACGCTTGCTCGCTCATAGACGAGCGCGGACCGGGCTCTTGATGTCACCCAAATCCTCCTGATAGATGTAGTATTGACGCCCTCCTGGGTTCCAACTGTGAATGAAGTACATTTGCTGGAATTTAACCCAACGTACAGACCCGTCGGCGTAGCACTGATTCCCGCCTATCGGTTTACCATTGCTAGCATGAGCCGGATATCCTCCATAAGCCGTGGGACGACCGCCCCCCCAAGCTCCGTCTATCTTTCCCACTAAATCGGCAAGCAGCACCATCTGAGGGCCATCCTGCCCAGAGTTAACCGGACTACGGGATTTAAACCTACCACCGGAATTATTCCATGTGTCAGCACCCCCAAAATGCTGAAAGCCAAGGATCATCTGCGGATAATTTTTCTCCCAAGCCGGAAACAGCGGATTGGTATTGTAACCCCTAGGCAACGCACCGGCATAACGTAAACCAGGACAACCGAAAACCCTGTTAAGCTTCAAGCCCTGTAGCGTATAG